>JBFKMY010000066.1:0-9913 GCA_041629615.1 Thermodesulfovibrionia bacterium
CCCGGGAATTTCTGAAGACCCAGCGATGGAAGGGAAACATAAGGGAACTTGAAAATTCTGTACACAGGTCGGTGCTTATTGCACGGAGTGAACTGATAGGCATTGATGATTTTATGCTTGAGGAAACCGCCCGGTGCAGCGCAAACGATGGAAGTATAAAGGACATGGAAATGGACCTGATAATGAAGACACTCGAGACCACAAAGGGTAATAAAACCAGGGCGGCAAAACTTCTTGGTGTCAGCGTGAGAACAATAAGGAATAAGCTGAATGGACAGGGGAAAAAAATTCCTGCCCTGTGAACAAATGTACTGTCAAAAAACAGACGCACTGCTGTCGCATGTATGCATAAGGAGAACGGACATGATAAAAAAGTCAAATTCAATAATTGCACGATGCCCGGTGAAATTTAAGGGCAACGTGCAATTTATTGATAAATTTCAAGGGATTGGGTCATGACTATTTGGCAGCTACTCTTTTTTTAATGACCCTGTCCCTCTGTTTGCTGACTGGCGTCATTGTGGCATGATTTTTGATATGTAATAAAAACATATGAGAGATATACATGGATAAAAGCTTCAGGATTCTTCAAAAAATAGTACAGTCGGCAAATACGAGGCAAAAGGTGATTGCGTCAAACATTGCCAATGCAGATACGCCCGGGTATAAGGCCAGGGACGTGAAATTTGATGACTTCCTTAAAAATGAGATGAAGCTGCTGACAACGAGCGCAAAACACATCACCGGGAAAAAGGACGCCGGCGTGAGCGGTGAACTGATAACGGAAGGCAGCCTCTCATGGGGTGATGGAAATAATGTTGAACTGAATGCGGAGGTCGCCAAGATGACAGAAAATTCTTTGAGACATGATGCTGCCATAAAAATATTAAACTCCAAAATACGAATGTTCAGAAACGCAATCAGAGGGAGGTAATAAATGGACATATTCAATGTAAGCTCATCGGCCCTTGAGGCCCAGAGGATAAGGATGAATACTATCGCTTCCAATATGGCCAATGCCCAGACCACAAAAACGGAAGAGGGCGGGCCTTATGTAAAAAAGAACGTCCTTTTTCAGACAATGCCGGTGAGCGGGACCGCCGCGGAAGGTCTGAATGGCGTACGCGTCACCGGGATTGTTGACGACACAAAGCCGCCGTTAGTAATTTATGATCCCGGGCATCCTGATGCGGACGAAAATGGAAATGTTACGATGCCTGATATTAATGTCATTGAAGAAATGGTGAATATGATGATGGCGTTACGGGCATATGAAGCCAATGTACGGGCCTTTAATACATCAAAGGGGATGTATCAGAAGGCCCTTGAACTCGGGAGGTAATAATGTCTGATATTCCTGTCAAAAACATAGGGCTCAATACAGGCGTCACGGAAAGTGCGCAAACGAAATCCGTTCAGCATGAACCGGGGACCAGCTTTGATAAGGTCATTGATGATGCATTGAGCAAGGTCTCCCAGGTGCAGCAGGACGTGGAAAAAGCAGTACAGGAACTCTCTACAGGACAGGGAGACATTACTGATGCGGTACTGGCAATCGAAAGGGCGGACATGTCATTCCAGTTAATGGTTGAGATCAGAAACAAACTCCTGACCACCTATGAGGAAATCATGAGGATGCCGGTATAGAGAAGAGAAGCTATTGAGCGCCCGGGGTTGACCTCCCCGGACATACAAGAGAATAACGAATACTGAAGAAAGGGATAAACATGGCTGCTTTTGACAATATGGTTGAACAGATAAAGACAATGCCTGCGAGCAAGAAGACTGCCTTAATGGCCATTGTCGTGATATGCATTGCGGCCATGCTGCTCGTATTTACGTGGATGCAGAAAGCCGATTACCAGGCCCTCTATACAAACCTTTCCGAAGATGATGCGGGAAGGATCATCGGGGAATTAAAGGACAAAAAGATTCCCTACGAGCTGACGGGACCGGGCACCATCCTTGTATCTTCCCATATGGTCTACGACCTCAGGCTCCAGCTTGCATCAAAGGGCCTTCCGCAGGGGGGAGGGGTCGGATTTGAGATTTTTGATAATACAAGTTTTACCACGAGCGAGTTCGTCCAGAAACTCAATTACAGAAGGGCGCTGGAAGGTGAATTATCAAGAACCATCAAGTCACTGTCGGGAGTGCAGCAGGGCAGGGTTCATCTCGTAATTCCGGACAAATCAGTATTTGCTTTTCAGGAGAGTAAGCCGGACACATCGGCGGCCGTATTCGTGACCCTTATGAATGGAAGAAAACTCGACAGAACAGAAGTAGAAGGGATCGTGCACCTTGTGTCAAGCAGTGTGGAGGACCTGACCCCTGATAATATTACGGTTATTGATAACAGGGGTAATCTCCTGACAAAACCTTCTGACGACAGGGTGCTGAGTCTCACGGGATCACAAATGGAATATCAGTATAATTATGAGAAAAATATGGTGGCAAATATTGTTAGCATACTTGAACCGGTTGCAGGACGGGGTAAAGTAAATGCCAGGGTCTCGGCAGCCTTTGATTTTACGAGAAGTGAACGGACGGAAGAAAAGTTCGATCCTGAAGGAGTTGTTGTGCGGAGTGAACAGAAGAGCACGGAGAAAACGTCTTCAGGAGGCCGGGGCGGGGTGCCCGGTGTTTCGTCAAACCTTCCCGGAGGTGCTTCGCAGCTCTCTGCTTCCCAGCCCGGACAGTCCCAGAAACAGGATGAGATGATTAATTACGAAACAAGTAAAACCATAACCCGGGTGATCGATTCGCCTGTTTCGCTGGAGAGATTAACGGTAGCAATACTCATTGATGGAATTCTCCCTTCCCAGAAAGGAGCGGTGGAAAATGCAGATCAGTATAGTGTCCGCTCTGAAGAGGACATCAAGTACTATGAGGATATAGTGAAAAAGACCATTGGTTATACTGAAGACAGAGGCGATGAGATAAGCGTAAACGTAATGCCCTTTGAAGAAATGGACTCGGAAGCGATGCCGGCCGTTGAGAAAGATATTTTGCCGATCGTCACCAGAATACTGAAATATATTGTGCCGCTTATAACTGCACTTCTCTTATTCTTTATTGTTGTTCGTCCCCTGATAAAGGTTCTTTCAAGATCTGTGCCTCAGGGAAATACGACGGTCACTGTTTCCGATAAGCAGGACGAGCCGGGGAATGCGCTTCATGCAAAAGAGATCCCCCTTGAAAAACAGGTAGTGGACTGGGCGAATACCAATCCTCAGGAGGCAGCGGGTCTTGTAAGGGGATGGCTGGAGAAATAACAGATGGCAATGAATGGATATGAAAAGGCAGCGATATTTTTAAGTTCCGTTGGAGAGGATGTTGCCGCACAGATATTAAAGGACCTTGACCCCGAGGACATAGGAAAGATTTCATCCTATATGGCGAGGGCGAAGAAGAAGGACAGTGCCAAGCTGGAGAGTGTCCTTAAAGAAACAATGGACATGGTGACTTCCGGAGAAATCAACACGGGCGGCGAGGATTATGTAAAAAAGATACTTACAAAGGGACTCGGGGGGGACGATGCAGAGAAAATACTCGATATGGTATCCAAGGAAAGCCCGCTGGAATCACTTAAGTG
The DNA here is from genome assembly GCA_041629615.1 of Thermodesulfovibrionia bacterium. Taxonomy (GTDB): domain Bacteria; phylum Nitrospirota; class Thermodesulfovibrionia; order UBA6902; family UBA6902; genus JBFKMY01. Next base: position 3,596 of record JBFKMY010000066.1, read on the forward strand.
GGTAAATGCGAAGACACTGGCAGGCTTTCTTGTCACAGAACATCCGCAAACAATTGCCCTGATATTATGTCTTCTGGAATCCGAGCAGGCAGCAGAGGTGATAACGCTCCTGCCGGATCACGTCAGGTGTGATGTGGCAATGAGGGTGGCGGCAACCGAAAGGATACCTGACAGTGCCCTGGAAGTAATAGAGTCGGTCCTGAAAGGGCAGCTGGACATCGGCAAGGGAAGGGAGGCAAAGATATTTCAGGGTACCAAGATGATCGCGGAAATTCTTAATCAGTGCGAAAGGAGCACTGAGCAGAGTATTCTCGAAAAAATAGAGGGAGAGAATGAGGCGCTTGCAGAATCAATCAGGGAACTGATGCTCGTCTTTGATGATCTGGATAAGATAGACGACAGGGGCATCCAGCTCATATTAAAAGAACTGAGTACGGAAGATTTATCGATGGCCTTAAAAACAGCCTCTAACGTTCTGAAAGAAAAGATATTCAAGAATATGTCTCAGAGGGCAGTACAGATATTAAAAGAAGAAATGGAAACCCGCGGGCCTGTGAAAGTATCAGATGTAGAAGCCTCCCAGCAGAATATTGTCAGGATCGCAAGAAAACTTGATGAGGAAGGCAAAATTATGATTGCAGGAAGAGGGGGGGAAGAATTTGTTTAATAAAGGCAAAGTTGTCAATCATGGTGATGTTGCCCTTTACCACATGCCTTCTTTAGAAGAGGACAGGAAAATAAAGAGTAAGCATGAAATCATGCAGGATATCGAGGAAATCCAGAGAAAGGCATATGAAGAAGGCTTTGCGACGGGGGAAAAGGCCGGCCTTGAAGCCGGTGAGCAGAAGGCAGCTGTTCTCATAGACAGACTGGATGGCCTTTTGCAAGAAATAGCAGTTTTCAGGGAAGACATGGTTGAAGAGATGGAGGAGCAGGTCGTTGAACTTGCGATTGCAATGGCGCGGAAAATTATAACCGAGGAAATCACCACGAGACCTGAAGTTATTGTTTCCGTAGTCAGGGAGGCCCTGAAGAGATTGCAGAGAATGGGCACTATAATGATAAAAATTAATCCTGCTCTTCACGATTTGTTTATGAAAAAGAAGTCAGAATTAATTGATATACACAAGGACATAACCTTTGACGTCAATGCAAATGTGTCACTCACAGGGCCTCTTGTTATCAGTCATGCAGAAGAAGTGGTAACTGATATTAACGCCCTGATAGAAAACATAATGGATGATGTGCGCAATGTACGGGGACAGAAGTGCAAAGCAGGAGCACAACCCGGGCGAACGATGGAGCGGACAGCAACGGTCCGTCCCGGGACCTGTGGGGGCAATGCCGACTGCACGGGACAAAAGGGATGTCAGGCTTATGACGATAATGAGACCGGTGGAGAGGCGGTGCAGTCATAATGGCCGGCATAGACCTCAGTCCATATGTGCGCGCTGTTGAAAAATCGGAGCCACTGAAAGTGTATGGACGCATTGTTGAAATAACCGGACTTACAATCAAGGCGACCGGCCTGGACGTCAGCATTGGAGAGGCCTGCAAAATATACTCCGATAGCGCTGCTCCCATAGATGCAGAGGTGGTCGGTTTTAAAGAGGGAAAGGTTATTCTGATGGCAACGGGAGAAGTGTCGGGGATACGACACGGAAGCAGGGTGTTGCCGCTCGGGAAAAATATCACCGTAAAGGTCAGCAGTGAACTGGTGGGCAGGGTCATTGATCCCGCCGGAAATCCCATCGATGACAAGGGTCCCATAGACGGCATGGATCATCCCCTGTACGCAGTGTCCCCCAATCCTCTCATGAGACAGAGAATCGTTGAGCCGCTCGATATCGGTATTCGGGCCATAAACGGGCTTCTCACGTGCGGCAAGGGACAGAGGGTAGGTATCATGGCAGGCTCCGGTGTTGGAAAAAGTGTGCTGCTGAGCATGATTGCGAAGTACTCCGAAGCAGAAATAAATGTGATAGCATTGATTGGTGAGCGAAGCCGTGAAGTAAGGGAGTTTGTTGAAAAAAATCTCGGTGAAGAGGGCTTGAGGAAATCCATCGTTGTTGTCTCCACATCGGAAAAGGCCCCGCTGGCTAAAGTGAGAGGCGCCTTTGCGGCAACTGCAATAGCTGAATACTTTCGGGAACAGGGTAAAAATGTCCTGCTCCTGATGGATTCCCTGACCAGGGTTGCCATGGCACAAAGGGAAATTGGACTTGCCGTAGGTGAGCCGCCGACCACGAGGGGCTATACACCTTCGGTTTTTGCCCTGCTCCCCAAACTGCTTGAAAGGGTCGGAACAGCGACAAACGAGGGGAGCATTACAGGGCTCTATACTGTTCTTGTTGAGGGTGATGATATGCTGGAACCCGTTGCCGACATGTCCAGAGCGGTGCTTGATGGACATATTGTGCTTTCGCGGGAACTTGCAATGGAAAATCATTACCCTTCAATCGATGTCCTTCAGTCTGTAAGCAGAGTCATGCCTCATGTCATTGAAGACAGGCACAGGGAGCATGCCAGGAGGTTTGTGGAGGTATTCTCCACCTTTAAGAAATATGAAGACATGATTAACCTCGGCGCATATAAACAGGGATCAAATTATAAAGTTGACTATTCAATTAAAATGATAGAAAGATTGAAGAATTATCTGAAACAGAATATGAATGATCGTATCGATTATACGGACAGTATGCAGGGAATGTATGCAATATTTGATGAAATGGAGAAAAAGAATGCGTAAGAACGGGGCCATACCCAAGCTGCTTAAATTAAAGGACAACAGAAAAAAGGAAATTGAACTTGAAGTCAGGCAGGCATCAGAAAAAGCAGACAGGGAAAAAATGAAGCTCAAGATCCTTGAACAGGACTTGACCGATACCCTTGAGTTTTTTCATGAAAAAAATTGTGAAGGCACCATGGATGTAGACAGTATGAATTCCTATTACGATTTTTTTTCACGTATCAATGGAAGGATAGGAGAACAGAAAAAGATACATGATCAGCATAAAAGCGATCTGCAAACTTTAAAAAATAACCTCCTCGATGCCCATAAGGACAAAAAAGTCTTTGAAATATTAAATGAAAAGGAAATCAGAGAGGACCTCAGAGAGCAGCGAAACGGTGAACAGAAAGAGACTGATTTCCTTGCAATGACCAGGAGAATGAAATGAAGAGAGTGGTTTTTGGGATAGCAGGCCTTTTTTTGCTGGTTATTACTGCCTATGCAGAGGAGGATTTGAGAGGCATTACTGAGAGGCAGCATACTGAACTGATTCAGAAAGAAGAGGAGATAAAAAAGGAAACAGAACGGCTTACTACATTGAAAAAAGAAGTTGAAGAGGACATATCAAAATATACTGCTCTTCTCAAAAAGATTGAAACATCCCTGAAAGAGGCCGAGGAAATAGGGACAAAGAGATTACGACATGTATCGAAGGCGTATGAAGCAATGCCCCCGGAGGATGCTGCTTCAAGACTTTCAGGGCTTGATAATGACACGGCGGTTTTGATATTACTGAAGATGGACAGCAAAAAGGCGGGACTTGTGATTGGAATGATGGAGGCCCGGAAGGCCACACAGTTAACAAAAGAGATTGCAAAGCTCAAGATGTAAAAGACATTACCCCCTTTCCTTTTGCCCTTCCTGCTACGGGAAGGGTTTTTTTTTGATGTTATACCCTGATCAGAGAGGCCATTATGAAAGAGGGGTGCGACGACCTGAAGACGCCGGACCCGATAATGGAAAAAGTTTCCCGGTCAAGAAAAAAGTTCTTTTTTGAAACGGAAGACCTGAAGCATGTGAAAAGCACCAGCAACGTACCCCCCTGATTTTAATTAATTAATTCATTGGACGTCTCTACAACCACAGGTTCTGAAATCTGGCACACCTTTTGCTTTTTGAAGGACATGCATTTTGCAATCAATAGCATATCTGCAGCGCAAGCAGCACCCCATCAGGATTGCTGCCCCGGATTTAATGGAGAGGAAAAATCATTAATGGATAAGACTGTATTTGGCGCAGTGATTAAGGACGCGCATCTGAAGGCAGAAAACAATGATCCCCATAAGGCGGATATACGGGCCGCCGGCGGGAAGACAGAGGAGAGCGCATTGAACATGTCCGGGTCCCCGTGCACTCCATGCGTAACCGATGGTGATCAACCAGCGGGGAATTCCCTGCACGATATAAACCCCGGGGGAACTGACGGGATTGAAACACGGAAAAATGAGAGCGAACATACAACGTGCGCAAGTGGTCCCGCAAAGGACCTTCACAACGGGGCACTGTTATTAAAAATGGCAAACAGCAATGGCGTAAAGACAGAAGAGGGTTCTGTACCGGTCAGGGTTAATGGTGAATTCTCTGAAGGAATCAAGAATGAATCGGGTATGCAAGAGAAAGAAGTCAATTCTGAAAGTAATGCCGGGAAAGATGAGCCGGTTCATATTTCATTATGCAGCGATGCTTCAGATGACACCGAAAAGGACATTACGTGCCTGAATAATGTCATGGAAGAAGATCCAGTATATAGTCTCGTAAGTAATAATTCAGCTGAAATCAAGGATGCTTCGGGTATAAACCCGGAAAATGAAGAAGGCGGAGGATTCATTGCATCAGCGCCTGGCCGGACACGAACGGAATCTTCTTCAGAAAATGGATTGAAGTCGGGAGATCCGATGAACAGGATACCTGAACAGTCTGATGCTCTTGACAGTAATGATGATATGCCACAGGAGGCGGCAGAGATTGAACGGCATGTGCCGTCCGAAGAGGCAGTGGAAGCCCATGAACCGGTTTTTGATACCGAAGCAGATCATGCTGTTTCCAAAAGAAATATGGTTGCTGATCGTACTCCGGAAAATGACGTTTCAAAGAACAATCTGAGGGGGAATTCTGAAAAACCGGAAGCTGACATGGATGTTGCCGTACATAATGAAGGGACAGACGGATTACCTGATGCAATGATGGAAGATTCTTTAAACCAGTTTAATCGTGATGAGAAGCCGGGAAATGATGTAATGAGGTTTGCACGCACGTTAAACAATGCTGCAACTGACGTATCAGGGAACAACGTTCATCCGGTGAATGCTGCAGACGCTGCAAACGGGAGTGCCAGGGCAATGGCAAACATTTCTCACAGCAATGCCGCTCACGGGGCGGAATTTCAGCAGCTGATGGATGACATTGTGTATATCATTAAGAGTCCGAACAGGTTAGGTGTCTCTGTTGAACACGAGACGCTGGGCAAATTAAATATCAATGTAACGCTGGAAAAAGGCCTGGTTAACGTTCATATTCATACATCAGACAAAGGAGTAAGGGAGCTCATAGAACACAACGTACAACAGATTGTTGATTCTCTTGATAGAGACGGTGTCAGCGTAGGTGAATTTACCATAGCCTTAAAAGATAATCAAAACAGGGAAGACGCTTTTAATCATGTGAACGGCGGCAGGGAGAAGGAATTGATGCATGCCGTTCAGGAAGAGAATACGGCCAGAGGGCTCGTGAATATTTTTGTATGAAGATTAATTTTATAAGGAAGGAGGATAAATGGACATTTCCACAATAGGAAGCCTTAGCAGTGTAACCTCCGGTGCAGTTGCCGGCGGGAGTCTTGGAAAGGAGGATTTCCTCATGCTGCTCCTTGAACAGCTCAGTCATCAGGACCCGCTTAATCCCCTTGACAGCACAGAGTTCACTGCACAGCTTTCACAATTCAGTTCGCTGGAGGAACTGACGAATATCAATAGCACCCTGAATGATGTTCTCGCCTTTCAGCAGTCGATGCAGAATGCCTCAGTTGCAGACCTTGTCGGCAAGACAATAAAAGCAGACGGGAACAGTACCTATCTGAGCGACACGGCTGAAATACACTATGCGCTTTCACACGGGGCTTCTTCCGTTGAAATCTCAGTGTATGACAACAGCGGAAGGCTTGTCCGTATCGAAAACCACGGACCCCGCGCAGCAGGAGAACAGCGTTTTTCATGGGACGGAAAGGACAACTCCGGGAACCAGATGCCAGACGGCTCCTATACTTTTCGGGTTGAAGCCCTTGATGTTTCGGGTGAGCCGGTCCACGCGGTGACCAGTGCTTCCGGTACGGTGACGGAAGTCGTATTTGAGGACGGTCGTACATTCATTGTTTTAAATGGCAACACCAAAGTTAACCTTAGTGACATAACATCAATAGGATAAAGGAGGATTTGACATGGCTCTTACATCATTATTTACTGCAGTAAGCGGAATGAATGCCAATGGCACGGCACTTTCGGTAATCAGTGACAATGTTGCCAATATGAATA
>JBFKMY010000067.1:0-9882 GCA_041629615.1 Thermodesulfovibrionia bacterium
AAAAAGATAAAGGTCGATGAAGAATTAAATAAACGGAAACTAGTCAAAAAAACATATTTTAATGCAGTATCATTCACAAAAGGCGTAATGACGAGCATTAAGGCCGGGGAAAAAATAAGCCTGAAAAAATCAAAGAGAATAGTGGAGTCCATGGTTGATGCCGTTCTTTCAGAGGAACAGCTGCTTATCGGCATGACATCAATAAAGGACTATGATGAATACACGTATCACCACTCAGTAAATGTCAGCATCCTCTCAATTGCTTTTGGACAGCGCATAGGACTCAACAGAAAAAACATAACAGCCCTCGGGATTGCCGCCCTGTTTCACGATATGGGGAAGACAAGGATGCCGTTAGAAGTGCTGAATAAGCCATCCTACCTGAGCGAAGAAGAGTGGAAGATCATGCACAGGCACCCCTTCTGGGGAGCGCTGGCGATATTGACATTAAAGGGAATTGATGAACTGTCAATGCAGAACTCAATCGCTGCCTTTCAGCATCACATGCACTGCAATAATACCGGATACCCGAAGATGCGTGACCCGCTCCCTCTCACTTTTTATACGAAAATCATTTCCATTGCAGATCAGTATGACGCCATGACTACATCGAGGGTTTATGCGAAAAATCCTTTGTCTCCGGACAGGGCTTTAGGGGTAATGCTGGAAAGGTGCGGGACACAGATAGATCCGATTCTTTTTAAATTTTTTATCAATATGGTCGGCAATTATCCTGTGGGGTCACTTGTTCTGCTTGATACAAGAGAAATGGGGCTTGTTTTTGAAGGGAGCCATTCAATGGCAGACAGGCCGCGGGTCATGATTATTGTTGACAGCGCGGGCACGAAGATTGAAGGGACCGTTGCCGATCTCACAGAGCGGGACTCATCGGGCAGGTTCCTTAAAAGCATAGTCAAAACGCTTGATCCGAAAGAATATAATATCAGCCTCGCCGACTATCTGCTTTAAATTAAAGCCACCGACGGGAACACCCCTTACTCCGCCGGTTTCAACGCCGTACCATTTAAACGGATCTCCTGAATGTCCCATTCCCTGAAAAAGACGGTAAAGTCATTTGCATTTTCTACGTTAATATCTTTGGGAATATCAAAGACCTTCCGGGAGATGGGTCCCTCATCATGGGCCTTGCCGAGAAGGGCTGTCACCTGATCGATGCCAAGATTGATGGTCACTATCATCAGGAAATATGGCTCGTTCATGACATTGCTTATTATCGGATTTATTTTGGCCAGTGCTTTGGGTTCAACAATGGTCGTGAATTGCCCTGTTCCCAGATAATGCTCATCAGGAATGAGAATCTCTGAATACTCCACTCCGGGGATGGGTTTATCCTCCCGGCTTTTTATTTCTGCCATTATTACCTCCTGGGAGTATCTGTCATGCGTTCTGCACTATAAGGCAACGATTGTAACATATTTCATGCGTAATCTTAAATGATATGGCTGTATTACATCTGCAACAGAACAGGGCCTGTCCAAAATCCGAATTTCTGTCATTCTGGCTTGCCGGCCTGCCATGCCTACCGGCAGGCAGGCGGTAGGCTGGTCCAGAATCTTTCTTGTGATCCGAAACAAGCGGAAGGATTCCCGACAAGCGGGAATGACTCAGACGCACTGCGGTCTCTGCCGCAGGGGTATTCACTTTCGACGAGCTCCTTGTCGTCATTCCCGCGCAGGCGGGAATCCATTCTTTTCAGTCCTTTCAGGATGCCTGCTTACCGGGTACTCCTGTGCAGCGTATATATATTTTCCATGAACTTAATTACATATGTAGAGAAATTGACAAAAACGATATATTATACATATAATTTACTCATCTTTTTAACAGATAAGAGCTTCATAACTACATATGGACAGGAGGACTGAATATGTCAGATGCAGTTACCAGCGTTACAAATGACACCTTTGACTCTGTGGTAATACAGTCAAAGAGTCTTGTTATGGTTGATTTCTGGGCAACATGGTGCGGCCCTTGCAAGATAGTAGCCCCCGTTGTTGAGGAGCTTGCAAAAGAATATGAAGGAAAGGTGACTTTTGCCAAGGTCAATACTGATGAGAATACTGATCTCGCTACCCGCTACAATATAAGGGGAATTCCGACCCTTATTTTTTTTAAAGAAGGAAAAGTGATGGACCAGGTAGTGGGAGCAGTTCCAAAGGCACAGCTGAAATCCAAGATAGACGCTTTACTCGGTTAAGTTCGGATACATCATGTATGACGTGATAATTATCGGTGGAGGCCCTGCTGGCCTGACAGCAGGGCTTTATACTTCAAGGGGAAAATTAAAAAGTCTGATTATTGAGAAGGGCCTTACCGGCGGCCTGGTTACAACGACTGAATGGATCGAGAATTACCCCGGCTTTGACGAGGGGATCATGGGAGCCGAGCTTGCTCAAAAAATGGAGCAGCAGGCAAAAAAATTTGGCCTCGAAATCCTTTCCGGTTCTGTTACATCCATTTCATTGGGCGAAAAAATAAAGAAGGTAAAACTCGAGAGTGGTGAGGAGTATGAGACAAAAAGCATTATACTGACAACCGGCGCACACCCGAGAAACCTGAAAGTAGAGGGAGAAGACAAATTCAGGGGCAAAGGTGTTTCATACTGTGCTACCTGTGACGGCGCTTTTTTTAAAGGGGAAAAAATTGCCGTTGTCGGCGGCGGTGACTCCGCGGTACAGGAAGCCATATTTTTATCAAAGTTCGCGGAGCGGGTGTATATCATTCACCGGAGAGACCAGTTCAGGGCTGAAAAGATCCTGCAGGAAAGGGCGTTTTCAAATCCAAAGATCGAGATCGTCTGGGACTCGGTTGTAGAAAAAATAGATGGTGATGACAATGTAAAGTCTGTGCATCTCAGGAATGTTAAAACTGAGGATAAAACGCTCATTGACGTTCAGGGCGTATTTATATATATAGGGTATAACCCTAACACGGAATTTCTTGCAGGACTCGCAAATCTCGATGAGGAAAGCTTTATTATAACTGATGAAAATATGAGCACGTCATCACCGGGGATATTTGCAGCAGGAGATGTGCGCAGGAAGCTGACAAAACAGATAGCGACCGCTGTCGGAGACGGGGCAACCGCAGGCGTTGCTGCGGAAAAGTATATAGAAGAGAATTTTTAAAAGGAAGCTGTCAGCGTTCAGCATTCAGGAACGAATTTAATAAAATGACAAAAAAGCTGACAGCTGATCGCTGAAAGCTGATAGCTGAGAACTGATGGCTGAGAGCTGATAGCTAATAAAATGTTCGAATCATTATCTGACAGATTAGACGGTATTTTTAAAAAGCTCAAGGGACGGGGCCTTCTCAGGGAAGCGGACGTTGTTGCTGCACTGAAAGAAATCAGAATGGCCCTGCTCGAGGCTGATGTCAACTTCAAAGTAGTCAAGGACTTTATTGAAAAGATTAAGGAAAGGGCAATAGGCAAGGAAGTCATTGACAGCATTACACCGGGACAGCAGGTAGTCAAAATTGTCAATGACGGACTCTGCGAGCTCATGGGCGGCGGCCACAGCAAGATCAATCTTGCCCCTAACCCTCCGACAGTGATAATGCTTGTCGGTCTTCACGGGTCCGGGAAGACGACAACTGCTGCAAAGCTTGCATATAATTTTAAAAAGGACGGCAAAAGACCGATGCTGGTAGCATTGGATACGGGACGACCGGCTGCCATTGAACAGCTGAAAGCACTGGGAGTACAGATAGACGTGCCTGTGCATGCGACGCAGCCGGGAGACAATCCTCTCAATATTTATCCTGAAGCCCTGAAGAAAGCCAGCCTTGAAGGACGGGACATATTAATTCTTGACACTGCGGGAAGGCTTCATGTTGATGAAGGATTAATGAAAGAACTTGAGGATCTAAGGGCAGGGGCAAAACCCCATGAGGTACTCTTTGTTGCCGATGCCATGACAGGGCAGGATGCGGTAAATATTGCAAAGTCTTTTAATGACAGACTTGACCTTCAGGGCATAATTCTGACGAAAATGGACGGCGATGCCCGGGGCGGCGCAGCGCTTTCAATAGTCCATGTCACGAACAAACCTGTTAAATTCATCGGAGTCGGTGAAAAGATTGATTTTCTCGAACCCTTTCATCCTGAGAGGATGGCATCCAGAATACTGGGTATGGGCGATGTAGTGAGTCTTGTCGAAAAGGCCCAGGAAGCAGTTGATCTTGAAGACGCCCTTAAACTGGAAGACAAAATAAAAAAGGACCGGTTTACCTATGAAGATTTAATCAATCAGATAAAACAGATTAAAAAAATGGGCCCTCTGGAGAATATCCTTGGCATGATTCCGGGATTAGGCAAGCAGTTAAAGGGTGTTAATATCGACGACAGGGCCTTTGTAAAGGTCGAAGCGATCATAAATTCCATGACAATGCAGGAAAGAAGAAATTATGTTATACTTAACGGCAATCGAAAAAAGAGGATTGCATCAGGGAGCGGTACGACGGTAGCCGATGTCAATAAAATAGTAAAACAGCACCTGACGATGAAGAAGATGCTGAAAAAAATGAAACGCGGCAAGGGGCTGCAAATGCCGCAGTTTAAGTTTTAAGAGACACCGGGACGGATGCGGGGACGATAGGATTGTTGATTGGGCATCTTGAATATCATTGTGAATTTCCTGTAATATGTATATTTATTTAAGACGGAGGATGAAATTTGGTAAAAATCAGACTGACAAGAAAAGGTGCCAAGAAAAAACCTTTTTACAGGGTCATCGTAGCAGAATCGCGTAAGAGGAGAGACGGACCGTTTTTAGAGATTATCGGTACCTATGATCCGTTAAAGAATCCATCTGAAGTGAAAATTGATACGGAACGGGCCAGATACTGGCTTGACTGTGGCGCACAACCAACTTCTGTTGTTAAAAAACTTTTGAACATTTCGGGTCTGTAAAAAAAACAGCCCAGATGCAAATGGAGGTGGACATGAAACTGCTAATCGAAGACATGGCGAAGGCCCTTGTGGATAAGCCCGAAGATGTTGCAGTTGCCGAGGTTGACGGAGAACGAACCACAGTGTATGAGTTACGTGTTGCCACAACTGATCTTGGGAAAGTAATCGGGAAGCAGGGGAAAACAGCCCGGGCGATGAGGACAATCCTGAGCGCTGCCGGTACAAAGCTCGGGAAACGCTGCGTGCTTGAGATACTTGAATAAATTATTTCATTCCATCACATAAAAGCATTACATTGTAATCTGGAATATAAAGGAGAGAAGCGTACCACATCTCCTCTAAACTGTCTGTTTGTCCTGAAAAATGAAGTGTGACGTCTTAACGCTATTCCCCGACATTTTTTCTTCCTATCTCAGCGAAAGCATCATAAAACGGGCCCGGGAAAAGGGACTCCTTGAAGTAAATCTTTATAACATCAGAGACTTTACCACAGACCCTCACCGGAGTGTTGATGATTACCCTTTCGGGGGAGGCGCGGGGATGGTATTGAAACCGGAGCCCATATTCAGGGCAATGGATTTTCTCAAAGAGGACGGAGTGCCGCGAAAGACCATTCTCCTTACACCCCAGGGCAGACCGTTTAATCAATCTATTGCAGAGGAGTTTGCCCGGGAAAAGAAAAGATTTGTGTTATTATGCGGCCGCTATGAAGGGGTTGATGAAAGGGTAAAGACCCTGGTGGACGAAGAAATTTCCATTGGAGATTATGTGCTGACCGGCGGAGAACTGGCGGCGCTTGTCATCATTGACGGGGTGACACGGCTGATTCCCGGAGCGCTCGGTGATGAACGATCTGTTGAGGATGAGTCATTTTCATGGGGGCTTCTTGATTACCCTCATTATACGAGACCGCGGGAATTCAGGGGATTACCTGTTCCCGGGGTGCTTGTTTCGGGTGATCATAAGGAAATTGAACAGTGGAGGAGAAAACAGGCACTGAAGAAGACCATGGACGTGAGGCCCGATCTTATTAAAAAGGTGGAACTGAGTGACACAGACAGGAAGATCCTTATTGAAATCGGGAAAACCCGGGAAAGGGACGCTTGATTTAATACGCGATTTGCTGGTATTCTACTGTTTCTGTTTTGTCATTAATGATAAAGACAGAGCAGCAGGAAAATGAAACGTCAGTGAGCAGGAGGGTCATGATGGATGCCATAAAAGTTATAGAAGAGGGATATAAAAAAGAAATACCTCCCTTTCGCGTCGGGGATACGGTCAGCGTAAGTATGAAAATCAAGGAAGGAGACAAACAGAGGATACAGATATTTACTGGCATTTGTATCGGACGAAAAGGCGGGGGTAATCGTGAGACCTTTATGGTGAGGAAAATATCCTATGGCATTGGCGTGGAAAAAGTCTTCCCCCTTCACTCACCATTGATTGAGCAGATTAAAGTTGTCAGGTTCGGAGATGTAAGAAGGGCAAAGCTCTATTATCTGCGCGGCAAGAAGGGGAAATCGGCCAAGGTGAAAGAGAAGACCCTTACACAGAAGTAAGAATTTATTGTCCATAACAGGCACCGGACCTCGCGAAGAGAGGAAAGAGCGGAAACCGGCCGTCGGATCATTATTCTGTAGGCATGCCCTGTAATAACCATTCATCGGACAAAAATATCCCCCCGATTTTTCAGCATGATGAGACACTGCGACTGAACTGTCCGCTTATCGCAGGTCTTGATGAAGCAGGGAGGGGGCCGCTGGCCGGTCCTGTGGTGGCTGCTGCCGTAATACTCCCGTCAGGGCTTGTCATACAGGGGCTCAGGGATTCAAAAAAAACGGGGGAAAAAGAGCGGAAAAGAATTTTCTGGGAAATCGCAGGAAATGCGTATGCCATTGGAGTTGGAATAGTAGAAGCGGAAACCATTGACAGGATCAACATTCTTCAATCTACGAAACTGGCGATGGAAATTGCGATAAACGACCTGGCACTCAGACCGGATCTTTTACTGATTGATGCGGTTCATCTGAGCGATGTTTCTCTTAAGCAGACGGCAATCGTACGAGGGGAGTCTGTCAGTGCATCCATAGCATCGGCATCGATTATTGCCAAGGTTTTACGGGACGATATCATGGCTGAATACCACGAAACCTATCCTGCATATAACTTTAAACAACATAAGGGATATGGCACAAAGAAGCATATTGAATGTATAAATATACACGGCCCGTGTCCCATACACAGAAAGAGTTTCAGGAAAGTAATGGATGTTAAAATCCCTCCCGGGTATGATGTGTAGGGAGGGTCTCAGGCCCGTACGTCCATTGCCCTGGTATTGAGCCGTGTTGTATCTTATCGCGGCAGACATGGTTGTCATCCTGCATTTCTTCTGGATCATATTTCTCATTATCGGGGCGCTTCCCGGAAGGCGTTCCCGGTGGATCAGGAGAATCCATATCAGCGGGATCTTATTTGCGATTCTCATTCAGTTCTCCGGCTGGTTCTGTCCCCTGACGTACCTTGAAGTCTGGCTCAGAAGAATGCATGATTCATCGCAGCAGTATGAAGGATCATTTATCATCCATTATGTTGAGAAAGTCGTGTATGTTGACCTGCCTCCCAAAATGATTCTCATAGTGACGATTTGTCTTGCATTGATCTCAGCATTCGTGTATTTGTATAAACCCGGTGAGTTCAAGGAGCAGCATAAATAAACTCCTGAACAGGCATTCCCTGCCTGTGGAGTAATATCGCTCACGTTTCAGGATCGGTCTATTATTTTCACGTCCCTGCACATGTTTTTTTTGCTGTAATTCCTTATAATAATGAATAAGTCGTATGTACGTAATAATTAACTGCAGAAACAGCGTAACATCTTTACTTAAGAATGGAACTTGTGTTAGAATCTATTTCTTTAATAAAGGAAAGGTGACGTTATGGCTTTAGCAAGAGAAAAAAAAGAGAACATTATAGGACAGTACAAATTGCATGACGGGGACACGGGATCTCCTGAAGTACAGATAGCCCTTATCAGTGAGCGGCTCAGCGGTCTTAACTCCCATTTTCAGACCCACAAAAAGGACCATCACTCACGCAGAGGACTTTTAAAGCTGGTTGGTCAGAGGCGCAAACTTCTGAGCTATTTAAAGTCCACCGACAGGGAAAGATACGATAAAATTGTTAAACAGCTGGGATTAAGAAAGTAGAAATGAATGACAAATGTTGAAATCCTCCTTAAAGGAAAACCTCTTTATCTTGAAACAGGTCTTTTTGCAAAACAGGCAGATGGTTCTATTATAGCAAGATATGGCGATACCGTTGTATTAGCAACAGCAGTTGCAAAGAAAGAAGCCAGAGAAGACATTGATTTTTTCCCCCTCACGATAGATTATCAGGAAAAAGCCTATGCTGCGGGCAAAATCCCCGGGGGCTTTTTTAAACGGGAAGGCAGACCGACAGAGAAAGAAGTGCTCACCTCCCGTCTTATTGACAGGCCTACAAGGCCTCTTTTCCCTGACGGGTTTTATTCAGAGACGCAGGGTATTATTTCTGTGCTCTCCTTCGGCAATGAAAATATATCGGACATCCTGGGAATTATAGGGATGTCTGCTGCGCTTTGTATATCCGACATTCCCTTCAACGGTCCTGTAGGTGCGGTGAGGATCGGTATTTTGAAGGGCAGCTTTGTTGTTAATCCTGATCTTCAGGAGATTGAGGAGTGTGATTTTACTCTTGTTGTGGCCGGAACGGAAGAATCAGTAATGATGGTTGAAGGCGGGGGGCTTGAGATTACCGAGTCTGTGTTGCTTGAGGCCCTTGACATTGCACATGAGGAAATAAGGAAAGTGGTAAACCTGCAAAAAGAGCTTATGGCATTAGTAGGCAGGGCCAAGAGGACTGTTACCCCGCCCGTGATAGACAAAGACCTGATGAAAACTGTTTCAGATCTTTCCATGGAGAAAATAAAGAAGGCCATTGTTATCCCTGATAAATTACAGAGGCAGGATGTCCTGAATAATACGCTCAGGGACGTGAACGCAGAACTCAATACCGGTGAAAAAGACATATCAAAGAACATAGCATTTCTGTTCAATAAACTGGAGAAAGACCTTGTACGTCATATGATTCTTGAGAAGGGGATAAGGGCGGACGGCCGTACCCCTGACGGCGTAAGAAACATCAGCGGTAATGTGGGATTTCTTCCGCGGGCGCACGGATCAGCCCTCTTTGTAAGGGGAGAGACACAGGCCCTTGCGGTGGTTACCCTTGGTACTGCTGCGGACGAGCAGAGGATCGACTCCCTTGAAGGAGACTCCAAGAAGGCTTTTATGCTTCACTACAATTTTCCGCCATTCAGTGTAGGAGAGGTGAAGTTCCTGCGTTCTGCCGGACGAAGGGAAATAGGACATGGCATGCTTGCGGAAAGGGCACTGAAGGAGATTCTTCCGCTGAAGGACGAGTTTCCCTATACCATAAGGATAGTATCGGATATACTGGAATCAAACGGTTCATCATCAATGGCCACGGTGTGCGGCGGCACCCTTGCACTTATGGATGCCGGTGTGCCCATCAAGGCCCCTGTTGCCGGCATTGCGATGGGGCTTATAAAAGAGGGAGAAAAGACAGTTGTCCTTACGGATATTCTCGGGCTTGAGGACCACCTCGGAGATATGGATTTTAAAGTTACCGGAACAGAAGAGGGGATAACTGCATTCCAGATGGATGTAAAGATAAGCGACGTAACCAAAGCAATCATGGCAAACGCCCTTGAGCAGGCGAAAAAGGGAAGACTGCACATCCTTGGCAGGATGAAGGAAATCCTTTCAGCGCCGAGAGAGACTCTTGCGGCCCATGCTCCCAGAATATACACATTGCATATCAAACAGGATAAAATCAGGGACGTAATAGGTACGGGCGGCAAGGTAATCAGGGGCATTGTGGAGGAGACC
>JBFKMY010000068.1:0-9818 GCA_041629615.1 Thermodesulfovibrionia bacterium
GAAAGAGAAGACAAATCAAAAGCCGTCGTCCCTTATGTTCACGCAACACATTTTGACAGCGAGAAATTTGTGGAAGGCCAGGAGATGCACTGCACGAGCTGTCATCAGCGCGAGACCGGGCAAAAGCATTTTGAAGTAAACACGGAAAAGTGCTTCTTGTGCCACTTTAAAAATGTCGCGCTTAATGAAACACGATCAAAATGCTCTCTCTGCCATGAAGTCCCGACAAAGCCCCTTCAAACACAGAAGACCGAGGACGATCCTGATCAGGAGCCCATCACGCACAAATCACTGGAAGAAAAGAAGGTGGCCTGTGATAGCTGCCACCTCCAGCTTATAAGGGGCAATGGGGAGGTGAGGGAGAAGAACTGCCTTGACTGTCATGACAATGATGAGACGGTCACGAAAGAAATGTTTAATAAAAAATTGATGCATGAAAAACACGTGGCAGCACAGAACGCCCACTGCTTTAATTGTCATGAGGCGTTAGAACATAAAGAGACCGACTTTCTGGATGCGGCAATAGAGCAGTGCAGTTTCTGCCACCCCGGTCATCACCGGTACCAGAAAATCCTGCTCACCGGGGAAGGCGGAAATGGAGTTCCGGCCACTCCGTCACAGATGTTTCATGTGAAAACCAACTGTATCAGCTGTCACAAAGAGGAGAGAATAGCCGACGGAGAGCCCGTTGCTCATGGTTCAGGGAAGGCATGTGTTGAATGCCATAAAGAGAAGCACGAAGAAATGGCGAAGGACTGGAAGGACTCGACCGATGATGAGCTGAAGACCGCCATGGAGATTGAAAAAGAGGCCCTCGATGCCATCGATAAAGCGAAAGGAAAAGTCCCTCAAAAGAAACTGGAACAGGCTATGACAATGTACAAGGAAGGAATGGAAAACATGTACATTGTTGAGTTCGGAGGAGGTGTACATAACCAGAAATACGCGATCAAGCTGCTTGACGAGGCCATGAACAGGTTTGAGGATGCTATAGATTTGCTCGCAGAGGAGTAAAAAAAAAGAAAAAGGAGTGATGCCTATGCATGTAAAACAGCAACTTCGTATAACTTTAAGAAAAGGAGGTAACCATGAAGAAGACAAATACATTATCCCGTCGTGATCTGCTTAAGGCGGGTGGCACAGTGGCTGCTGCGGCCACAGTCAGCGGCTTGCCCGCTTCGGATGCACAGGCTGAAACAGCAGAGAAACGCTGGGCCTTTGTTGTTGATCTTCGGAGGTGTGTTGGCTGCAGGACATGCACGATTTCCTGCAAGTCAGAATTTAATGTCCCCCTCGGGAGGTGGCGCGCGGTCATCAAGACGGTAGACTGGGGTACGTATCCGGACAACAGGAGGGCATTTGTCCCCAGACTCTGCAATCACTGTGCCGGTGAGGCTGAAAAAGGTGAACCGCCATGCGTTGAGAAATGCCCGGAAAACAGCCGCGGCGAAAGAATGAAAATGGGGAATGTACGCTACAGGACCGGCGCGACCTATAAACGCCCTGACGGAATGATCCTGGTTGACAATCAGTATTGCATCGGGTGTTACAAATGCATCGACGCATGTCCCTACGGAGTCCGGTACATCGACCCTGCTGTAAAGCTGAAAAGGGATGACAAGGAGAACGACTTCGGCGTCGGCAAATGCTCCTTCTGTGATCATCGTGTTGAAAATGGTATTGAGCCTTCATGTGTGCAGGCCTGTCCGCACGGAGCGAGGTCCTTTGGTGACATGAACGACCCCAACAGCAACGTGTCGAAACTTATAAAAGAGTTCAACCTGGACAAAAACCGTGACAAGACCACGCTCCTGCCGCAGGAAGGAACAGAACCCCATGTATTTTATATTGACCCGGAAGGCATATTGAACAGGTACAGGTTCGATTACAAGGACAAGGATAACAGACTGGCTGAATACCGGGACAACATTGTGTAGGAAATTTAAAGAAAGGAGGAAACTATGGCACAGTTAACACGAAGAAACTTTATGAAATTTGCTGTTGCCAGCAGCGCTGTCCTTGCGGCCGGTGAGGGTCTAACATCCGGAGCACTTGCAGGAGACATAAAGACACAGACAGGGAAGGATTTTTCGCCGATCACGAAAAAGGAACGGAAAGCGATTCCAACCTGCTGCTGGCAGTGCGTCTCCAGGGATGCGATGCTCGGATTCGTGGAAGACGGAAGGATCGTAAAACTCGAAGGCAATCCGAAGTCATTAAGGACTGGTGGGAACATCTGCGCGAGGGGACAGGGCGGCCTTACCTCTGTCTATGACCCTGACAGGATTCTCTACCCTATGAGGCGAACAGGGCCCCGCGGCTCAGGCAAATGGAAGAGGATATCCTGGGATGAAGCGATCGGCGAACTGTCAGGACGGATTAAAAAGCTCCGTGACGCAGGACAGATCGAGAAGTTCCTATACCACTACGGAAGGGCAAAGGCAAGTGCGAGCAAAGTCATAACCGGTCTTGCAA
The DNA here is from genome assembly GCA_041629615.1 of Thermodesulfovibrionia bacterium. GTDB lineage: Bacteria > Nitrospirota > Thermodesulfovibrionia > UBA6902 > UBA6902 > JBFKMY01. The sequence goes on from JBFKMY010000068.1 coordinate 2,476, forward strand.
AGGCCACAGGCACCGGGTCGGTCGGTAATCACACCGGCGTATGCGAGTCAGCGAAGTGGACCGGCCAGGAGATGACCTGGGGGGGGCACTTTGACAACTGGGACATTGACAGCACCAAGTACATGCTCATATTCGGCAGCAACATCCTCGAGACCCATACGAACCATATATCCGTGGCCCACAGGATCATGAATGCAAAGGTTGACCGCGGCGTAAAGATGGTGACCTTTGATGTGAGGATGTCCAATACCGCTGCAAAGTCAGATGAATGGATCCCGATCAAAACGGGGACCGACATGGCGGTCTTTCTCGCCATGACAAAGGTAATTCTAGACAAGGGCCTGTACAAGGGAGAGGGCGAGGAGTTCCTGAAATACTGCAAATGCACGCCGAAACATGATGACACGGTAGAAAACAAGATAGCAGCGCTGAAGAAGCACTATGCCAGCTACACCCCTGCATGGGCTGAAAAGATAAGCGGTGTGCCGGCAGCAACGATCGAGCGGATTGCTGTCGAGTATGCAACGACAAAACCGGCGGTCCTGATAGCATACAGGGGCGCGGTCACAACCTATAACGGATGCGATAGTGAACGGGCCCGAATGGTGCTGAACTCATTGACAGGGAATATCGACAACCCGGGCGGCAACTGCAAGGCTGTGGGCGGTAGCTGGAAGGCCTATAAAGTCCCGAAGGGCGAGGGAAGGAAGGTCAAGGACGTCTTTGACGGTGCGCCAAAGGGAGAGCCCGAGTCCTATCCCTTCCCGACGCACCATGCAAGCCATCAGGTGCTCTCAAGGATCAAGGCAAAGGGTCCCGGCACGTTTGATCTGGCCCTCTGGTACTGTTACACCCCGTTTTTCGCCAACGGCAACTGGGCGGAAAATGAAGCTGTTCTCAAGGACGAGAGTCTGCTTCCCTTTGTTGTCTCTTCTGACACCTCCTATGGCGATTCCTCGCACTTTGCAGACATGATCCTTCCTGATGCCACATATCTGGAGAGATATGACTGGGAAGATATGGTCGACGCGGGCCAGATGGGAGAAAACTACATCCGCCAACCGCTGGTGAAACCTCTTGGCGAGGCACGTGACATGGGCGATATCATGGTTGAGGTCTGCAAGAGAGTAGGCATTGAAGTCGGTTTCGACTCCAAGGAAGATTATGTGAAGAAGACCGTTGAACAGACCCCGGGTGTGAAGGAGGCAGGCGGCTGGGCGTACATGGCAAAGCACGGTGTATGGACCGACGGCAAGAAAAAATACTACAGCTACAAAGCAGAGGTTCCTGAAAGCGCGATCAAGGAAGACGGTGTCATCTATGACGAACAGGCGGGTGTCTACTGGAACGCAAAGAAGGCCCACGCAAATCAGGGTGACAGTTACTTTAAGACAAAGAACGCATACAAGTACTATGTTGCCACAAAGATGGGCGACAAACTCATCGCAGGATTCAGGCCTGACAAGATCAACAAGTCAGGCTATATGGAACTCTGGTCCCAGCCTCTCGTGGATGAAGGGTACAATGCCCTTCCAGAATGGCATGCAGCTCCTAACCGCAAGAACATGGGACCCGATGACATGCACCTCACGACCTACAAGGTATGTGTCCAGACTCATTCCCGAACGCAGAACAACAAGTGGCTAACAGAGATCTATCCGAACAATCACACCTGGATAAACCCGAAGGATGCAACGAAAAGAGGAATCAAAGACCGTGACAAGATCATTGTCAAATCACCCATTGCCGAGATGGAAACGTATGCGCATGTGACAGAGAACGCCCAGCCGGGGCATATCCACATATCCCATCATATGGGCCACATTCAGTACGGCAGATATGCATCCGGAAAGCGCGCTCCCGACGGCAGGGACGATCCTGACGACCAGAACATCCACTGGAAATGGCACGGCTCGCATCCCAATCAGGTAATTCCAAACTGGGGTGACCGTCTCAGCGGATTTCAGCGCTGGAATGACACTGTTGTACAGGTGAGAAAAGCATAGCAGTAATCAGTAAATGCAACTGAATAGTACAGAACACCCCTTCTTCTCCCCGGGTTCATGGGAGATGAAGGGGTGTCAACCATCTCAGAATGGAATGGGAGTGAAATTAATCCGGTCATCTAAGTTAATGGGAGGCTTGCTTTATGAAAAATAACTCTGTATTAAGAGACATTTCCGGACATGCCCTGCAACGGAGTAATGTTTACGGTTTTCTGGCGAGAGTATACCGCAAAGAACTGACTCCGGATATGCTTGATCATTTGAAAAACTCCATGTTTGCAGAGGTCTTATATGATATGGATGTGACGTTAGGCGATGAGCCATTCTCACAGCCTGACGAGGAGCTTCTCGAAGCTCTTGCAGTAGAGTACACCCGTCTTTTTTTAGGTCCGGGCAGGCATGTCTCCCCCCATGAGTCTGTACATCACGAGAGAGATGACGGTGACTGGGGAAGACTCTGGGGCGCGTCTACAGTGGAAGTGAAGAAATTCGTCGAGTCCCTCGGCTTAACGTACAAAGAATCGGACAGAAGTATTCCCGACCATATCAGCGTGGAGCTCGAACTGATGCAGAAGATCATTGAAAAGGAACATCAGGCATGGAGCATGAAGAATGCGAATGATGCCCTTCATTATCTGAAGATTGAGAAAATGTTTATGGAAGACCACCTCAGTAAATGGATACCACAATTCTGTGATAAGATTATTCATGAGGCCGGGATGAGTTTTTATCAAAGAATGGCGGAGATTACTAAAAATTTCATTGCTTTGGAAAGGGAGGACATAAACGAGTCTATTCTGGACCTTCAAAATACGATATTGTGCCGGACAAATAATTAGTAACTGTCAGAAGCCCGTTTTCACTGTCCACCATATTGAGAATCAGGATAAAACCATGATCTGTTTTCACAGCTGGAAATGCGTTCAGAGGCTGTTTTTTTCTGTACGGCAATACTCTCTGCTTTTGCGGTTTACTCCCATAGTGCCCAATATCCGTTGCCGGAAATGGATCCTGAAGGATATCCATCTCCGAAGACGGCATGCCTTGCTCCGGGGAAATGCCATGCCGGTATAGAGCCGATCCGGTCTCACAATTCAGGGATGATGAGACAGATTTACACAAAGGGCAAGGCTATGGGAGACCCGAACGGCTGCGTCGTATGTCACGGAGGAAACCCCAAAGAGGAAAAGGATGCTGCCATGGCCCACAAGGGGGCCCCGAAAAGAGTGGGGTCTGCATATCATGCCATAAAGATTTTTCATCGGGGTTCTTTTCCGGGGTCCACATGAAAAACTTTCACCTCGACATTATGGAGGATTTCATGAAACCCGGAAAATTATTCCACCAGTTCTTTGATTTCAGAGAACAACCCGGAAACATCCCCCAATAACACCGCAGGGGAATGTCTCGTGCCTGCCCTGTCTGAAGCAGAGACATTCCCATTCACCAGGCTGCTTTTCATAATGAATTATCATGTTATCTGCAGGCATGAATCATGCTGTATAAATATTTATATGTAAATAAACTCTATTGTTCTGATATACTTAAATTTTAAAAGCAATCTCAGGGACAACTATGCATAGTTTCAGAAAAATATTTCTGCTCCTTGTTATCCTGTCCGTTTCCATCGCAGTACATACGCCGCTTGCTCAGGAAAAGGAGATTGTCATGGCCATTTCACCGATGGCGTCGCCTGTGACCAACCTCAGGAAATACAGTGAGTTTATGACCTATCTCTCAAAAAAAATAGGGTACAAAATCAACATAAAACAGAGGAGAAAATATTCTGAGATCAACGCCCTCCTCCAGACGGGTGAGGCACAGTTTGCCCTGACATGTACAGGGGCGTTCTTAAACGGTAAAAATACATTCGAGCTTGAGATCCTTGCAGTGCCGGTAATAGAGGGTAAAACAAGTTTTCATTCCTATATTATTGTGAACAAAGATAAAAATATAGACAATATCCACCAGCTCCAGGGGAAGATCTTTGCCTTTACCGATCCCCTTTCATTAACGGGAAGACTGTATCCTCTCCATGTCTTAGCGTCGTTGGGAGTTCGACCAAAGGAGTTTTTCAAAATGACTTTTTTTACGTCCAGTCATGAAAAATCCATAGAATCGGTGGTAAACGGTCTTGCTGACGGAGCCGCCGTGGACAGCATTTTTTTTAATAGCCTCAAGAGGGACAGGATTCCCTCCATTGACCGGCTAAAGGTAATAAATATTTCGCCCCCCTACGGGATATCACCCATTGTAGCATCTCCGTATGCCGATAGTACGGCAAAAGAGCGTATAGAAAGGGCGCTTATTAAAATGGCCGACGACCCTGCCGGGAGAGAGGTCCTTGACAGAATCGGGATTGAAAAATATATCCGGTCTGACATGGCGATTTACCGTACTGCTTTGCAACTCAGTCAGGCCGTGTTATCACCGTGAGATTAAAAAAAATCTATGACAGCATAGCATTTCGCATTTCATTTTCCATTGCTACCGTCATTGCAGCGACAACCTTTGCCATCGGCTACCTCATTTTGGGGGAAGAAAAGAGGACATTGGAGCTTGAGCTCCATAAAAAAGGGGGGATTCTTGCTCATTTAATATCACACCACATTACCGAGCCAATTCTCTATGAAGAAAAGCATGAGATTTTTTCCATGCTCAAATCGTCAATGATGGATGATGAGAGCCTTGTTGTGTATGCCGAAGTTTATAACAATGAAAGGGAATTAATTGTTTCCGCATACAAGGATGCTGCGTCGCGGAACATAACGTTGCAGCCGGTGAATTTTGAAGAATTGATAAACGAAATTATTGTGCGGGAAGACAGCAGTTTAGACATTTATCATATAAGTTTGCCAATAATCTCAGAGAACCCGGGGCCAATAGGATATCTAAGGCTTGGCATAACAAAAAAATTTCTTTTCGCTACACTGGCAAGAATAAAAGAGAAGCTCCTGCTTTTTTCCGGTAGTGTAATTTTTCTGGGCATTATGCTGGGACTCTGGATGGCAAGAAAAATTTTAAGACCTATCCTGATTCTTAATAAGGGGGTGAAGAGAGTCGGGGAGGGAGAAGTGGGTGTTGAGATACCGCTCATTGGAGAGGGCGAAATTAAAGAACTTGCCAAGTCATTTAACATGATGTCAAAGAAACTGAAGGATCTTATCCATGAGATCAAAGCCGCCCAGGATAACCTTATCAGGACTGAAAAACTCTATGCAGTAGGAGAGTTTTCCGCTGGAGTCGCACATGAGATAAAAAACCCGCTTACCTCTATTAAAATGCTTATGCAGACCCTGGAACAGAAAAAACAGCCAATGTCAAGCAGGGACTTTACTATTATTGAGGGTGAGATAAACAGAATTGATACTATCGTCAAGGAGTTTCTTGCATTTGCGCGGCCTAAAAAGATTGAAAAGACAGAGGTAAATATTAATGAACTTCTTGAAGAGGTCATTACCCTTACCCGGCCGAAGATGAAACAGTCACGGATTGAACTTGAGAAGGATTTTTCATCTCAAATTCCTGTTATTAAAGGAAATATAGACGGCCTCAAGCAGGTATTCCTCAATGTTGTCCTCAATGCAATACAGGCAATTGAAGAGGGCGGTACCGTGCGAATTAAAACTGGAGTCAATGAAAAGGAGGCGGTGATCTTGATAAAAGACGACGGCATGGGAATACCGGAGAAAAATTTAAAAAGTATATTCGATCCTTTCTTCACAACCAAGAAGGAAGGGACTGGCATGGGACTTGCTTTGGCTTATAACATTATCAGTGACCACTCAGGGAAACTGGATATTGAATCGAAACAGGGAATCGGTACAACGGTAAAGGTGGCATTGCCTCTATGAGTACACTTCTTATCATAGATGATGAAGAGTCTGTAAGATATTCCTTTGAAAGGATGTTCGAAGATGACTTCAGGGTGCTCACTGCCAAAGATGGCATCTCGGCCCTGAATATACTTGAAACCAGTTTTATCGGAATAGATGTGATATTCCTTGATCTTAAAATGCCCGGGATGGGGGGACTGGAGGTGCTTAAAAAGATCAAGGACATATCAACCCATATCCCTGTAATTGTAATGACCGCCTTTGCTGATTCTGATACCGCTATTGAAGCAATGAAAGAAGGGGCCTTCGATTACCTTTTAAAGCCCCTTGACGGTGACCAGCTGAGAGAAGTTGTTGAAAAGGCTTTCACATCGGCGAGGCTCCAGAAAGGGACCTCCTGCGAGGGCGGGATTGAAGAGAATTCCGAAAAAGAAGAGAGGATTGTTGGAAAAAGTCATGCAATTCTTGATGTGTGCAAGATGATCGGCCAGGTTGCGATCACGGATCTGCCGGTCGTCATAGCGGGTGAGAGCGGTGTAGGCAAGGAGCTGGTGGCCCGGGCAATATACAACCATAGCAAAAGAAAAGGCAATGCCTTTATTGCGGTTAATTGTGCCGCGCTCCCTGAGGGTGTGGTCGAGAGTGAATTATTCGGGTGTGAAAAAGGCGCCTTCACCGGTGCGGAAAAAAAGAGGATCGGCAGGTTTGAGCAATGCAACAATGGAACCATATTTCTTGATGAGATAGGCGACATGCCTCTCGCTACACAGGCAAAACTGCTGAGGGTTTTACAGGACGGCAGTTTTCAGCGCATTGGAAGTAATGAGACAATCAGGACCGATGTTAGGATTATCACGGCAAGCAACAAAAACCTCCATGAAGAGGTAAGCGCAGGGAGATTCAGGGAGGACCTGTTTCACAGGCTCAATGTGTTTTCTCTCTACATTCCGCCCCTGAGAGACAGGAAAGAAGATATTCCGGTGCTGTCAGAGTATTTCCTGACAAGGGTTGCACGGGAAACAGGAAGACAGATTAAAGGATTCTCAAAGGATGCAATGGAGCTCATTATGTCAAACAAGCTGCCCGGCAATGTCCGGGAGCTTAAAAATATCATACGACGGGCCGTGGTAATGGCAGGGGGAGAAATTATCGGGGTAACAGACCTTATTTTAAATACTGATCCGGATAAAACAGAATTTAAGGACCTTTCCATGGTAATTGATGGATTATTTAACAAGACGATCATCGGTGATAACTCATCATACCCTTATCACGATATTATCTCCAGTGTAGAAAAATGCCTTATTGAAAAGGCGCTGAAGGTCACAAAAGGGAATCAGGTGCAGGCATCGGCACTTCTCGGGATCACCAGGGTAACGCTGAGAAAAAAAATGCAGGAATACCATATCTCCTCTGCATAGAAGCTATACACCCCTGAACATTATCTATGCAACTCACCCTGACATACGGACTTTGAAAAATGGACTATCTCTTCTGATTA
>JBFKMY010000069.1:0-9673 GCA_041629615.1 Thermodesulfovibrionia bacterium
GATAGAAGACCATTTATTACAGAAAGAGCTTGACAGAAAGCTCGATGAGTACATAAAAGAACTGAGAAATAAAGCCTATATCAGGGTTCAATTATGAAAAGGGGATCAGGTCCTGAGTGATCGTATAACGGCCACTTCCTCACAGTCCGGAAATTTGGGACACTTCAGACAGTCACCCCAGATCTTGTGAGGCAGGTCATTTTTGTCAATGTCAGTAAACCCCAGCTGTTTGAAGAAATCAGGATGATAGGTGAGCGCAAATACCCTGTTTACCCCCAGAGAATCCGCTTCTTTGAGGCATCTGTTTACCAGTTTTTTCCCTATACCCAGTTTCTGGTATTTTTTTATTACCGCTACAGAACGGATCTCGGCAAGGTCTTCCCAAACAATATGAAGAGAACAGACTGCCACGATTTTATCCCCCTTGAGGCAGATAACAAAATCACGGATCAGCTCATAAATATCATTCAGGGAACGGGGCAGCATCCTGTTTTTATAGGCAAAGGAATTAATCAAGGTATGAATGGCCCGGGCATGACCAAGATTCGCCTTCCGGTAACTGAATTGCGGCCCTTTATGTTTCACAGTCTTGCCGACTTTCATTATAGAGATTAAACAGTATTCCTTCCCTTAATCCGTAATTGCTCACCGTCAGCTCCTCAAAACCGAAGGTTTCCATTAACGTTGAAAGTATAAGTGTTCCCGGCACTATAATGTCAAGCCTTGACAATTCAAAGGGGATGTACTGTGCCCTCTCCCGGGAGGATAATCCGGAAAGGGTAGAGAAGATATCTTTCACTCCGTGTACATGAAGTTTATAGGTGTGGATCTTTGCGTGGTCATATGCGGTGAGGCCCTGCGAAATGGCGGCCAGGGACGTAATGGTCCCGGCAGTGCCGATAAACCGGGTCTGCCCTGACAGAAGCTGCAGGAAAGGGTGCTTAATGGATTCTATCCTTGCGGTTATTTCGGACTCCATCCCGGCAAGCTCCTCCTTTAGCGGAGGATCATGGGTCATGTATTTCCCTGCAAGGGAGACAACACCGGTGTTGACACTGCTAACGAAATCCGGCTTTCCCTGGCGGGCAAAGATCAGCTCCGTGCTTCCCCCTCCGATATCAACCATTAAGGCCGTGTCAGGTATGTTCATGTCAAAGAGCATTCCATACGCCGTTATTTTTGCTTCCTCTTCGCCGCTGATTACCCGTATTGGCAGCTCTGTTATATTTTTTGCTTCTTCAAGAAAGGACGTGCGGTTTTTTGCTTCTCTGAGGGCGCTCGTTGCTACGGCCGATGTCTTGTACACGTCATGGGAAGCAATAGTGGTGCAGTACTTTCCGAGGACAGCGATGCTCCTTTCCATGGCTTCTTCTGTAAGAAATCCATTTGCATGGATTCCTTCGCCCAGTCTCGTTACGGTCCTCTCAGAGTGGATTTCCTTTATGGAGAAGGTCTTGCGGACGGGATCAGGAACAACTTCTGCAATCAGGAGTCTGAATGTGTTGGTCCCTATATCTATTGCCGCCAATGCACGTTTTTTCACGATGAAATTATAACTGAATGAAGGTGATATTACTATTACACTCCGGACCCCTGACCCGCGAAACAGGAGCGGGAGGACCGCCTGAGCGTGGTGCACTATATAAATATCTTTCCATGCGCCCTCGGAATAATGCCTGCTTCTTCCGACCTTGAGATGAGTTCCGTTACTGCCCTTTCTCCTTCTTGTCCCGGGTCAAGGGTAAAGTCATTAACGTAGAGCTTTATGTGCTGAAGAATCACATTGTCCGAGAGTTCCTGCGCGTGCTGCTTTATATAATTCAGGGGTTCAGCAGGGTGGTCAAATGCGTATTGGATACTGCGCCGGATCACTTCATTTGCTTTTTTATGCATGGTGTCACCGAGCGAGAGCTTTGCGATAATGCCTCCAAGCGGAATCGGGAGGCCGGTCTCGTCTTCCCACCAGGCACCGAGATCGATGATTTCTCTCAACCCATATGACGGATAGGTGAATCTGCTCTCATGTATTATCAGGCCGGCATCAACGTCTCCGCTTGCAACGCTGTCCATAATTTTATGAAAAGGCATTACCATCAATGAAGAGGCATCATGCCGGAAAGACGGATCAAACAGCTGAAGAAGAAGGCATGCTGTTGTCAATCTGCCGGGAATGGCGATTCTTTTGCCCCGCAGATCGTCCATGGTATATTGATTTCTTGCAATGACAAGGGGCCCGCACCCGCGCCCCATTGCTCCTCCTGCCCTGAGCAGGGTGTATTTTTTCCGGAGATGTCCGAAGGAATGAAAGGATACCTTTGTTATGTCAAGCCCGGTTCTGAGGGACATTTTATTGAGCGTTTCAACATCAAGGAGCACTTCTTTGAATTTCACGCCGCCGGTGTCGACTTTTCCATGCACCATGGCATAGAAAATAAAAGTATCATTGGGGCAGGGGGAGTAACCGAGGGTCAGGGTTTGCATAGGAGGTAGTATATCAGATACTCACGAGCGGAATAAATGTTCCGTACAGGGAAGCAACCTATTGCACGGGCCATGTCGTCCTGAGTGTTACACGGCCCGTGACACAGGGGGTTATTTCTTTTGCTTGCTTTTGTAATCCTCTATTGCCTTGTGAAGTGCGTCGGCGCCGAGGTTTGAGCAGTGCATCTTCTGCGGCGGAAGGCCGTCGAGCGCCTCTGCAAGAGACGCCTTTGTAATCTTCGATGCTTCTTCAAGGGTCATGCCTTTCGCCATTTCAGTAACAATGCTGGATACTGCTATTGCCGCTCCGCAGCCGAAGGTCTGAAATTTGACATCAGTGATGATGTTGTCCCTGACCTTAATGAAGATCTTCATTGCATCGCCGCACACGGGATTTCCTTCTGCACCGATCCCGTCGGCGTCGGGCATTTCTCCCACATTCCTCGGATTGGTAAAATGGTCCATCACTTTTTCGCTGTACATGTAGGGTCCTCCGTTTCTTCCCATCCCTTCGAGTAAGGAGATATCTCTCTCAAACGCGATATGATCTGAGGTAATGTTTCATTGAAATAATTAATGTCCTCTTCAGTTGTTCCTTCTCCGAGGGTAAATACAACCGACCCCTGTGCAAGATGCACCGGAACACCTATGGAAATCAGAACAGGTGAAGATTTTAACGCCTTTGAACTGCACGCGGAGCCGCTGGCAGAATATATCCCCTTGGCAGAGAGAAGGAGCAGCATTGCTTCACCCTCGATATATTCGACGACAAAACTCGCATGACCGGGCAGCCTCTGTTCCGGATGTCCGGTGAGAATGACCTTGTCTGTCTTCAGGGTGTTGCTGATTATTTTGTCTCTCAGCGGTCGTACATGATCAATACGCTTCTGTAAATCTCTTTTTGTGATCTCGGCTGCCCTGCCCATCCCGGCAATGGCCGGTACGTTTTCGGTTCCGGCCCGGCGGCCGCCTTCCTGTATGCCGCCGTAAATCAGAGGTACTATTCGCGTGCCCTCTCGTACGTACAATGCTGCAGCGCCCTTTGGTCCGTAAAACTGGTGCGCTGCAAATGTCATAAGATCAACATTCAGGTCCTCTACATCAACGGGGATGTTCCCTGCGGCTGCAACCGAATCTGTGTGGAGGAGAACGTCCCTTCCCCGGGCAATCGCACTGATTTCCCGGATCGGCTGGATCGTCCCGATTTCAGGACTTGCATGTATTATTGATATGAGAACGGTTTCTTTTGTGATGGCCTTTTCTACCGCAGCAGGGTCAACAAGGCCGTGATTATCGACAGGAAGGTAGGTAACGGCGAATCCCGCTTTTTCAAGAAAACGTGCAGAGTTCAGGATAGAGTGATGTTCGATTTTGGAAACGATAAGATGCTTTCCCTTGTTCTGCAGCGCATATGCGATTCCCTTTAAAGCAAAATTGTTGGACTCAGCGCCGCTGGCGGTAAAAATGATTTCCTTTGCCTTTGCATTGATGAGCGCAGCAGTGCTCTGCCGTGCATGCTCAATGGCTTCCCGCGCGCGGATGCCGGTGGGATATAAACTCAACGGATTTCCGTAGTCTTCCTTCAAATAAGGGAGCATTGCATCCAGGACTTCCGGATGAAGAGGATTGGTTGCCACGTGGTCCAGATATATTGTTTTCATGATGACTCCTTTATTTTTTTGATATAAAATTTGTAATGGTCTGTATCTTCATATATCCCGATGAATTCATTGCCTGTCTTACTGCACCACTCGGGGATGTCCTCAAGGGCGCCGTCATAGTCAGTCAGTATGGAAAGGATCTGCCCTGACTTGATTTCCTTCACCTTGTCATCAATGGTAAGCAGGTGCATGGGACACATCATATAAATTATGTCCGTTTCCGAATCTGCTTTTATCGGTTCACTTAAAAAATGAAGCTCATTCCCCTCCATTGCATGCGCCTCCGCTAATGACATAATGTATCACCTCAGTAATTTATCTTCTTCCCGCAAAAGATCATTCAAGTTTACTGTATCAAGAAAACCTTCTATTTTTTCGCCAAGTGATTTCCAGAGCAGCCTGGCCACGCAGCCGTCAACACGCTTACACCCCTTGGCAGAGGGATCAAGGCACTGGGTAATGGCAACCGGGCCTTCCAGGGAATTCAGAATCATCCCCACCGTGATTTCCGCGGGCTCCCTGTTGATCGCATACCCCCCGCCCGGACCTTTTTGACTCCTGATTAATTTTGCCTTGCGCAGTTTGTTTAAAAGCTGCTCCAGGTATGCAGTCGACACATCCTGCCGTGCGGAAATCTCCCTGATGGTGAGAGGGCCCTTGTCATAGTTTTTTGCAAGCTCAAACATTGCCCGCACACCGTATTGCCCTTTTGTTGATAATTTTAGCATATCGATTTTAATAGTCTACTGAATGTGTCAAGTATTATTAAATAACGTACAATACTTTACTAATATTGTCAAGTATTATACGGAACAAATCGCGTATGAAAGATATTCGGAAAGAGGTTGATTTTACCTTCAGATATGAGTATCTAATGATTATAATTAACCTGAAGAAAAAGCGCTTAACCTCTTAATTAAAAGTATAAATATAGAAGATCAAGGAATGGTGGAAATTCTTATTCTTTATAGATTGATAGTATCTGTTCGAAGGGGTCTTCAACAGCGTACTCTTCCTGACCAGCGTTTTCTTGCGCTATCATTGTATTAATCATTTCAGCACACGGTTTCGCTGCTGCTCCTTCCTTGACAAATACCAGACCGTGCGGGAAATAAATGTATCTGCCGGAGCGCAATGCCTTCTTCGCGCACATTGCAAAACTCTTAAAAAAAGTAGACCCGTCGCAGCTCATGGGTCTAAGAACTATATGGGCACGTGAAAATATTTTTAAAGCCGACTGTATGTCGTCATATTCCACAAAAAAAAGCCTGTCCTTAAGAGGACCGCCTGAGTCTTCTATGGCACGCTGCAAAGAAAGAGAAGGTTTATCGGAAATCGCTATTGCTATGCCTGTATCATCGGGCAAGGCCCGGCTGCTTACCAGTTCGCTGAGCATCTCGAACAGGAAAGATGGATACTTCACGTTAGCCAGAAACACGATATTTTTTACTGCCTTCATTCCGGCAGTTTTTATTGTGTCAAAGCTGTCGATCTCTTCAGGGAGGTATATAAATGAAGGCACCATTGCAAAGTTTGGTCTTCTCATGTACATTCTGGCAACATCACAGGTGTCCTGATCAGTAAAGAGTATCCTGTCAGCAAGATAGAATGACGTGTTCAGCGTCTGGGTCCCCCCAAAGGGACTTCTCATCTGCCCCAGGACGGAAAAGAACTCTGCATGGATCGTAAGGATCCTTTTTGCCCGAAACAGGGTGCCTGCAAGTATTGACAGCATGAGCTTCAGGAGTCCGACCCTCAGATATCCCTTAGTCAGGAAATGGATTACATCTTTGTCATACCCGTGCCGGAGCAGTTTAAAGAAATAACCGGTAATACTGCTCGCATTGATAAACATTCTGTTTGCCGAAGGGGCCCCGGCGATGTTTATCACCGTGCATTGGTGGCCTTCCTCAACAAGTCTGTTGAATAATGTTATGTTATGAAGATTTTCCTCTTCAAAGGGAGGGGCAAAGTTTCCAATCAACAGTATTTTCATATGTGTCAGGCAAGGCGTACGGTCAGGGTATCCCCGATTTTCACATTATATTTCTCGGAAGCACTCTCCCTGTATACAAACAGCTCAATATGACCGAAGCTGTTGATGATTGAACAGAGTGTGTTGCCTTCATTGTTTGCATAATACCTGACGGGCCGTATGTGCTGTTCATTGTAAATGACCGTGCATTTTTCCAGTGATTCAACAGGAGTAATTTTTGCCAGGTCATCCCTTTTAATGTTTGATATGGCATTTCCGAAATTATCTATGGAGACGATCTCTCCGGTGATAGTTTTGTCATCGGTCATCTCCGGTTTAGGCGATGCAATTTTCATATAATCATCAATCTGCTCACCCATTTTATGAGACTCCACTCCCTTTGAAAGCCATGCAGCAACCGGAGCAAATATATCCCTGCCGTGAAATGTAGAACCGCTCATCGGAAGAAAATAGTGCGAGGCTGTCAAGTGATAGACCTTGAAAAAATGAGATGCCTGGGCTTCAAAAACAGGGGTAAATATCCCGTTGTCAGGTCCTATAAAATAATGATCTTCCGTCACGACCAGCAGTGGTCTTCTCATGCTTCCCACTCCGGGGTCAACGATGGCTACATGAATTGATGCCGTGGGGAAATAGGGATAGCTCATTGCAATTACCTGGGAAGCTTCGAATATATCGTGCCGCTTAATGTTATGGGTTATATCAACTATTCTTGCATTGGGATTTATTCCGATCATTACACCTTTCATCAATCCGGCAAAGGGGTCTTTGAGGCCGAAATCACTCGTCAGCGTGATGATAGGACTCTCTAACATTGGACTCCTCCTTTTAATTCTTTAATTGATGTGACACCTTCAGTTATCATGTAGGACCTGATGCCTTTTATAATATCCATCGTGATCTCGGGATTCATGAAATTGCCGGTTCCTATCGCAACCGCGCTGGCCCCGGCGAGAATAAATTCAACCGCATCTTCTGCAGAGACGATACCTCCCATCCCTATAATCGGGACCGAAACGGTCCTGAAACACTCCCATACCATTCTGACGGCAACAGGCCTGACAGCAGGGCCGGACAGACCGCCGATGATATTTGCAAGCCTCGGCTTCCTGGTTTTTGTATCTATGGCCATTCCCGTTAATGTATTCATGATTGACAGGGCATCCGCACCTGCATCCTCTGCTGCCTGCGCCATACGACTAATATCGGTAACATTCGGGGAAAGTTTAACGATAAGCGTCATGTCCGTTGCTTTACGGACTGCGCTGACCACGTCATAGGTGACATCAGGATCGGTGCCAAAAACGCTCCAGCCGGCCTGCTTATTGGGGCAGGATATATTCATTTCCAGTGCATCGATTCCCCCGGTTCTGCTTAAACGTTCAGCTGCCCGCACATATTCCGCAATCGAATCGCCAAAGAAATTAACGATAACAGGCGTGTTGAACTGTCTCAAAAAAGGAAGTTTCTTCTTTATGAATTGAGGAATGCCGATATTTTGAAGGCCCACGGCATTGAGCATGCCCGCCGGGGTCTCGACAATGCGCGGAGGCGGATTGCCCTGTTTAGGGGTAAGAGAAAGCCCTTTTACAACAATGGCGCCCAGTTGGTTCAGATCAATAAACTCGGCATACTCGTCTCCGTACCCGAATGTGCCCGATGCGGTCATAACAGGGTTCTTCAGTTTAAGTTTGCCAATGCTTACCGTGAGGTCCAATGACTTCCTGTCAATCTCTGTTATTTTTTTTCCCATACTATATCTTCAATCGGAAAGACCGGCCCCTCCTTGCATACCCGCTTATATCCTTTTGTTGTCATTACAACGCACCCCAGACAGGTACCCAGTCCACATGCCATTTTTTCTTCGAGCGCAACATAGCCGCGTAAAGAATGCTTTTTTGCAACACGGGAAAGGGCATGAAGCATTGGTTCCGGGCCGCAGGCGAACAGAAGAAGATCAGTCACATTTACAGCAGGGCGTGATACATATCTTTCCAGGACACGCACGATAGTGCCCTTTTTCCCCGAAGACCCGTCATCAGTGGAAAGGACAGGATCAATGCCGATAGACGCCAGTTCACCGGCGCACAGCACTTCCTCTTTTGTTCTGGCTCCGTAAAAAAGCAGTACGTTTTGCGCTCTTCCTTCAGGAGACGGGGCCTTTGTTTTTTTTGCGTTGACAAGCGAATCTGCAAGGGCAAAGATCGGTGCAATGCCGAGTCCTCCTGCAACAAGAATGATAGTGCCCTTTTTTCTCCCTGTGGGAAAGCCGTTTCCGAGGGGGCCGATAATGTCCAGAGCGTGGCCCCTCTTTTTCATGCTCAGAATTTTTGTCCCTTTGCCTATGACTCTATAGAGCAACTGGATGTCACCCCCCAACCAGCGGTGAATACTCAGCGGACGCTTTAGCAGGGGATCCAGACTGCTATCAACCGATACCATAAAGAAGGTGCCGGGGTCCGGTTTTATTATTTTATCAAACGGGCGGAGGGTGAGGCGAAAATGATTCCTGATCAGCTGTTTATTTTCTATTACCGATGCCTTAAATAATCTACTCAAAGCTTATCTCGAGTACTTCGTATTCAATGGTTCGCGCAGGTGCTTTTACGATTACCGCGTCTCCTTTCTCCTTGCCTATGAGAGATCGTGCCATAGGAGAATGTATCGATAATTTTCCCGCCTTTATATCAGCTTCTTCAGGGCCGACCAGCTGAAACGTTTTTTCCTCATCAGTATCGGTATCCATAATTTTGACCGTAGCGCCGAAGGCTATCTTTTCCTGCGTTATTTTTGAAGGGTCAATAACGTGTGCACGGGCTATTTTACTCTGGAGTTCCTGAATGCGCCCTGCAATAAAGGACTGTTTTTCCTTGGCCGCGTGGTATTCGGCATTCTCGGACAGGTCGCCATGGGCACGGGCCTCAGCAATTGCTTTAACATTCCGAGGACGTTCAACTTTCAGGAGATTGTTCAGTTCATCCTTGAGCTTCTGATACCCGCCGGGGGTCATAGGTTCTTTTTGCATGATGTTTCTCCAGAAGAAATTTTAACAGGCAGTGTCAGCGAAAGTAAACCCGTGAAAGGCCACAGGTTCACGTCAAATACTGTGGTACTCCTGCAGGGATTTTATATGAATCTGCCTGCCGGCCATTATTTCAATTGCGTTTATGGCCGCCCGTGCTCCTGCAATCGTTGTTGTATAGGTAACATTGTACTGAAGGGCGCTTTCCCGTATTGAGAAAGAGTCTTTTTGTGCCTTTGCTCCTGTGACGGTGTTGATAATGAAATCTATTTCCCTGTTTTTTATCAGGTCAACGCAGTGGGGCCTCCCTTCAGCAACCTTGTTGACCGTTTCCGTTTTAATGCCGATCTGATTAAGGTAAAATGAAGTTCCCCGTGTTGCTATTATTGAAAAGCCGAGTGATATCAGTTTCGATGCCATTTTCGGGAGGGCTGGCTTGTCCCTGTCCTTGACACTGATGAACACTTTTCCCCCGAGAGGGACCGGGTTTTTCGCCGCTGACTGCGACTTGGC
>JBFKMY010000070.1:0-9657 GCA_041629615.1 Thermodesulfovibrionia bacterium
CTGTTCCTTATCATAGAGCCCGAAATCAGTCCCGATAGGGAGCAGGTACGAAGGGGTATTTGCTGTCTCAAGGGACAGGTCAACCCTGTAATCACTGTTATGGAAGACCAGCCTCTTTCTGATAGACATCCCCTGGCTGCTGTACGTGAATACCAGTTCTCCCCGGGTATTGCCCCGGCCTGAAAGTGTCAGATTTTTTACGCTCGGGGTAAACAGCAATTTCTGGGGCAAATTTCTGTTCGGCCCGTCAAAGATAATACCGAGGGGGGGAATTATGCCCGGTTCTTTTAACAGAAATACAGACGTACCATCGGGGTTATACTGTTTTAACTCCCAGTATTTGAGAATTGCCCCTTCGGTAGAAAAAACAGCTTTATATAAATCGGTCTCAACGAAAATATCGCTTCCTCCGCCAACTCCTGCAACAGGATACTCAACAGGCATTTGCGCTTCGGGCGCTGCAGCCGGAGCCGGTAAAGAAGGCGGGGACTGTAGTGGCGATTCCTCCTGCACCGCTGGACCGGGTCTCTGCTGCACAGGTTCAGGGCGGAAAAAATATGACCAGCCAATCAGAACAACAAGTGATAATATTACCGCTGTCAGTGTACGTGTATCCATTGTCTCCTCTTCTTTTAGAAGGGACTATCCGGGCGTTCAACAGGATCATATCCTCCCGGATGCAAGGGATGACATTTTACGAGCCGTCGGGCAAAAAGCCACATTCCCTTCATTACCCCATGCCTCTCCACTGCCTCGATACAGTAACATGCACATGATGGTTCAAACCTGCAGGACCGGGGAAGAAATGGAGAAATGTATTTTTTATATCCCTTTATGGCAGCAAGGAGTAAAGTCCTCATGTTTTCCCTTGTATAATTAAATGTTCGTGGAGAGAGGAATGGTGCACCAGTATCAGACTGATAGTTTCTTCCTGCCCCTGGCACGCCTTCTTTTAATGACTTTAGCGCCGCCCGGAGTGCTCATCCTGGTTAAAAAACCATGGGTTCTTTTACGTTTTTTGTTGTGAGGACGATATGTTGTATATGTCATACTGCTCTCCCTGTAAATTACTAACTGTTTGAAATATTGAAATTATTCCTGATTTACGATCTTCTATTCTACTCATACTTCATAAAAAAATCAAATACGCCTTCCAGGAGCAAAAATAATGTATCAGATGCTGATACCATATATGTCCTGTCATGTCATAACGGCATGACAAATACGCAGTTCTTCTAAGAATCGTTTATGAGTCTCACGAAAAACCGGTAGTATATCAGGCTTGACAAAAGCATTGCTCCGCCAAAGCCGATATATATTATTGCAAGATAGGGTTTTGGCAGGGGAGACAGTCTGAGCGTGCGTCCCAGTTCAATCATTATTATTATGATGATATAACTCTTCCATGGCTGAAATCCAAAAATACATACCTTCCCCTGTTTGGCGCGAATACGCTCAATATTTTTATCAACCAGTTTCAGAAATCCGAAATGATATATCAGGAATGCCAGGAACATACCTGCAATGCCGAGTACAACCCCCTCCTGAACAGTCGTATGTGACAGCCATTGAACAGCGACACTGCACAAAATTATACCGACCACGCTCCATATGATTCCGGAAAGGGCTATGAGGAATTTCTTATCAACAGCCGGGTCAAGTTTTTTTAACGTATTATTCATGAAAACACCTTAAAGAGCAGAAAGGTCACAATCATGCCGAGCAGTGCTCCGAGAATGACCTCAACCGGCTTGTGTATGCCGACATAGACCCTGCTCTGGGCAATAACAACGGCCATAATCAGGACAAGCAGGGAAGGTAAAAAACTCTCACTGATCAGGGTAACCGATATCCATATTGAAAACGCTACTGCTGCGTGGCCGCTCGGCAAACCTCCCCGTAAAGGTTCCCCCTTTCCAGAGAATGCTTTTGTGATGACTACCAGTATGAGCACCACAACCAGCGCAACAACCGCTACATCCGCTTCTGTATGTTTTGCAACGGACAGACCGCTGTAAAAAAATTTTTTTACCGGCTCATAGAGAATAACATATCCGATTATCACCGCACCTGATGCTGTGATAAGGACTGCCCCTGCAGCGGTGTCTTTTATTATTTTTGCCCTTTGGTCATATTCCTTGAAGAGAATGTCCGTAATTGTTTCAATGGCAGTGTTGAGCATTTCAACTGAAATCACTACAATGGCCAGTGTGATTAATACAACAAATTCTGTCCAGCTGACACCAACAACGAAGCTGACAATCAGGAGCAGCACGGCTGCATAAAGGTGATAGCGCATATGACGCTGGGTCCTCGCAGCATGTAAAATCCCTTCAATAGCGTGATTGGCGCTTTTAATCCATCTGCGCAAGGGCATTCATAATCTCCTGTTCTTTTTTTCTCATTTTCCGGGCCCGGTAGGGGGATTTATCATGTTCATACCCCAGCAGATGGAGTATTCCGTGAATCAGGAGGCGATAGATCTCATGATAAAATCCTGTGCCGGAGGTCTCAGCCTGCGATTCCGCCCTCGGGACACTAATGACGATGTCCCCGAGTACAGCATTGATCTTATCATGCTTCACCGGGACCCGGGCTTCAAAGGACAGCACGTCCGTGCTTTTTTTAATCCCCCTGTACTCGCTGTTCAGCTCAAGCATTTTTCCGTCTCCTACAAATAGAATGCTTAATTCAGCCTCTGCATGCAGGGACTTTTCCAGAAGGGAGAGGATAGAATGAGCGGCTCTTGTTATTTTTGATTTATCGAGGTGTCGATGCCTTTGCTGGTTTCTTATCAATATGTTCATGCTCAATATCAAAGCCCGGGTAGTTGATCCGTTTGTGGTACATGCTGGTCAGGAGATACACAAAATGAGTCTTGATTTCCCTTAAATCCTTAAGGGTAAGTTCACAATTATCAAGCTGACCGTCAATAATACAGTGGTTGATGATCCTGTCAACAAGGAGCGAAACACGTGCAGGCGATGTATCCGTAAGCACCCTTGATGCAGCTTCTACCGCGTCAGCCATCAGGACGAGCGCTGCTACGCGCGTCTGCGGTTTCGGGCCAGGATATCTGAAGTCTTCCTCTCTCAGGGGTGTAACATTATCCTCCTGCTCCTTTGCCTTCTGGTAAAAGAATGTCTGAATGGATGTTCCGTGGTGCTGCTGGATGATGTCTATAATCATGGGGGGAAGATCATGCTTTTTTGCAAGTTCAACGCCCTCTTTTACATGGGAGAGCAGGATCAGACTGCTCATGCGGGGTGCAAGGTTGTCATGCCTGCTCACAGAGGCAATCTGGTTTTCTATGAAATAATCAGGCATCTTTATTTTTCCAATATCATGGTAATAGGCGCTTACCCTTGCCAGCAGGGGATTGACACCCACTGCTTCTGCAGCAGCCTCTGCAAGGTTCCCGACAATGATACTGTGATGGTATGTACCGGGACATTCTACAAGCAGATCACGCATCAGCGGCTGATTGAGGTCCAGGAGCTCAAGAAGGCTGATATCGGTCGTCAATTTAAACAGGTATTCACAGAGAGGCAGAAGGGCCGAAACAAGGGTGACGACGATAATACCGTTTAAAAACGCTGAGCCCGCAACTACAAGGGGCGCGAGCGTCAGGATTTCTCCTTTGGAAAGCGTGATGATGAGCGCAGTAAATACACATACCAGACTTACCGAAAAGCCGGCCCGCCAGATTGCCGAACGTTTTCTGCAGCTAATGACGCCAAATGCACCGGTAAGACCGGAGACAAAGACATAAATGGAGTAAAAGGGGCTGTTAAGCCACAACCCTGCTACGAGGCTTGTTATCACCGTAAATACAATTGCCGTGTGTATATCTATCAGGAGGGCTATCAGCATCGATCCTGCTGCAAGCGGTACTGCATACACAATGAGAGAGGGGTCTATAAAACCGAACCAGAGGGTGAATCCTTCCAGTATGTAATAAAACGTGCGCCCGATCAAAAGATTTCCCGATAAGAGAAGTCCTATAAGAATGAGCATCTTGTAATCTTTTTTTATCTCCGGCCTGTACCGGATAAAATCTTTATACATAATCAACAGGAGCAAACCGACGATCAACGATGTGCCGGTTATTAAATCGAGTGCAATGCCCTTTCCCCATACCACAGATACACTCAGGAGTGCGGTAAAGACGATGAGAAAACCATGCTTTATAAGGTTTTCCTTGTTCAGATTGAAGGGATATCTTTTTCTGTCTTTCGGCTTGTTATTTGTCATGAGTTATTATTACGGCGTTTATGAAATTTATCATAAGCCTTTATTATCTCCTGTACAAGTGTATGCCTCACCACGTCCTTTTCCGTGAAGTAAATAAAGCGCAGGGCATGGATGTTCCTGAGAATCTTCTCAGCCTCGATCAGTCCCGATACCCTGCCTTCAGGGAGGTCAATCTGGGTGATATCTCCGGTAATGACCGTCTTTGAGTGAAATCCCATCCTTGTAAGGTACATCTTCATCTGCTCTGATGTGGTATTTTGCGCCTCATCAAGTATGATAAAGGAGTCATTCAGCGTCCTTCCTCTCATGAAGGCAAGGGGTGCTATTTCTATGGTCCCTGCCTCAATGAGACGATGGGCCTTGTCTGCCTCCATCATGTCATAGAGGGCATCATACAGAGGACGCAGATAGGGGTTTACCTTTTCATACAAATCCCCGGGCAAAAACCCGAGTCTCTCTCCGGCTTCCACAGCGGGCCGGACCAGGATGATTCTGCTTACCTGTTTGGACATCAGCGCGCTTATAGCCATTGCCATGGCAAGGTAGGTTTTTCCCGTACCTGCAGGGCCTATCCCGATCACCATATCATATTGACGGATAGCGTCAATATATGCCTTTTGCACTTCCGTTCTCGGGACGATGAATTTTTTTTTGGACGATACAGGAATATTGCTCTGTAAATACTCCTTAAGTGAGAGCGCGGATTTAGTTTGCACTGATCCGGTTTCTCCGGTGGAATCATTGCAACAGGTTTCGTCAACGGCCTTTAACATAAACTTCATGTCCTCGGGATTTATTGTATAGTTATTTGAGTGAATGGAGTATAGTTCCTTAATAAAGGCTTGAGCTTTATTGACGGAGAGTTGGTCTCCCTGAAGAAATACTTTGCTCCCTCTGATGGAAGCTTCAATACCAAGGGCTTCTTCCATTACTTTAAGAGTCGAATCAAGCCTCCCATACATTGATGAAAGGTCCTTTTCTTCGCCTAAATCCAGCTCCAGCTTAACCGTGGGAATTCTCCTTTTCTCCTCAACAGGGAAGATCAACTGCCAGGAGTATTATCACGCCCCCCTGTTATGTCTAAATATAATTCAAGCATATCAATAAAGCAAGTAAAAATGCAAAAGAGATGTAAACTTATTTTACATCTGATTTCCTGCTGAAAGAATGACGCGTAGGGGCGTATTGCAATAGGCCCCTACGAACAAATGAACATGGCATCACCAAATGAATAAAATCTGTATTCTTCACTCTGTGCAACGCTGTATGCTCTCTTAAGGACAGGAAGCCCCGAGAACGCAGATGCGAGCATCATCGGGGTCGATTTTGGTAAATGAAAATTGGTAACAAGGGCGTCAATGACATGAAATTGATAGCCGGGATAAATGAAAAGCGATGTCTGTCCTGCACCTGATTTTATTTTTACCCCGCTTTTACCCCCCCTGTCTTTCCCATGATAAGCAGGGGTGGCTGCTGCCTCAAGTGCCCGTGTCACGGTTGTGCCCACGGCAATCACCCTTCCGCCTTCTGCCTTTGCCGCATTGACGGCATCAGCCGTTGATGCCGGAATCTCAAATGGCTCTTCATCCATGGTATGCTCTCTGACATTATTAACAGTAACCGGTTTAAAGGTCCCGTATCCTACATGAAGAGTAATTTTCCTGATATGCACCCCTTTCTCCTCTATGGAATGAATGAGGCGGTCAGTAAAATGCAGTCCGGCAGTAGGGGCAGCAACAGCCCCGTCTTTTTCTGCATATACGGTCTGATAGTTCCCGGAATCGGATTTCACGGCAGCTCTTTTGATATAAACGGGAAGAGGCATTCGTCCAATGTCATGCAGGAAACTCCTGATATCAGGCTGCTTCCCGCGCTGTACATCGGGCGGAACATCAAAATCAACTCTGGCCACCTTCCCGTGCAGCCTCGCTACCTGCGCAGTAATCCCGTACTCAAACAGGACCTTCCCATCATGCATCCCCTTTACAAGGGCCTCCCATGAATTAACGGTGAATTCCTTCAGCAGCGTTACTTCTACCTGTCCTCCGGTGGGTTTAACCCCGGGAATTCGTACGGGAATGACCCTCGTGTCATTGAGTACGAGGACATCTCCCCGGCAGAGATAGTGGACCATGTCTTTAAAAAGGCGGTGTTCATGGTGTCCGGTCTTTTTATGCAGTACAAACAGCTTCGCGCTGTCCCGTTTTTTCAGGGGATACTGGGCTATCCGATTTTCCGGTATCTGATAGTCGAAATCTGAAAGGTCCATAGTGATAACAGCGACGTCGGCGCTTCAGGGGGGGCGGGATTCCGGGGATGTACCTTTTTCATCATCTTTTTTCAGAATGAAATCAGAAAACAAAAACCGGCCCTGTCCTGTTCAGCCTTACTGCGTCGTTTTGGCTGCCAGGTCCTGATAGAACAATTCATCACTGTTCTTCAGCGCGGTACCCGGATAGTAATGTGAGAGGATTTCAGGGTACTGTTTCCCCTGTCTCGCCATTTCGAGCGCGCCCCATTGACTGAGCCCGACTCCGTGACCGTATCCCTTTCCCGTAAAAATGATGTCACCACCTTTTTTTGTCAGGGAAAATTTTGTGCTCGGGAGTTCCTTGTACCCCAGCACTTTTCTGAGGTCTGTGGCCTTCACTTCTCTCTCTGAACGGCCTGCCCTGTTTCCTCCGGTCATTATGCTTACTGTCTTCACCCTTCCTGTTGCAGTATATGACGCAATGAAGAGGTCCGTAATACTGCCCGTTCCTAGGGCGGCCGCAATTTCCGCCTTTGAAAATTTCCGTTGCCAGCTGTCATAGGGTGCGTTATTCCCATTGCACTCAACAGACATGAGGTAGGGAAGCCTCTCCTCCCAGACCTCGTGGGGATACTCTGTTTTCCCCACACAGGTTGCATGAAAAAAAGCCTTAATGGGCATATTGTCATAGGTCAATACTTCACCTTCCGTTGCTTTCACTGCAGAGGTGATCAGGGGGTCTCTGTTTTCCCCGTTATATACCTGATGACGTATGCCGGAGGTAATATGAAAACGATTCCCGGCATTATGGTTTTTAAAAAAAATCGCATATGTCCTTGAGATGACCGCCTGCGCCTTTAAGGCCTCCATCTCCCAGTCCAGACCGACTTCTGATGCTACGACCCCCTCAATATATTCTTCCAGGGGAACATTCTTGATAACATAGAGCCCGTTTTTGTCCTTCAGGACCTCAAGGGAGCCTGAATAAAGATGCCCGTTGAGAAACAGTTTTCCTGTGAAACGATCAATGCTCTCTGCTTCTGCAGAAGGTAATGACCCGTAGGGGCTTTCCATCATCAGGACCCTGATGACATCCTCAGCAAAGGCAGATTGTGCACAGAGGAGAAGCAGGGCAAAGAAAAACAGTATTTTATATTTCATGGAGATGTCTTACTTTCTCGTAAAAAAATAAAGGGCCAGACTCACGAGAACACTTAACAGGATACCTGTTGTTAACGGAAAATAAAAGGTAAAATTCTTTTTTTGAATAATAATATCTCCGGGAAGTCTCCCCAAAAAGGGGACATCAATGTTTCTGAACAAAAGCAATAACACTCCCAGTACGGAAATTATTATACCAGAAATAATGAAAAGTTTTGCTATGTACTGTAACGGGTCAGGCATACTTAATTAAAATTCCAAAGTTCAAATTCCAAATGACAAATGAAATTATAAAACAGCACGACAGGGGAAAAGGCAATGGAAAACCTGTTGCCTCGCGGCTTTCATCTTTTTTCATTTGTACTTTGACATTTGATATTCTTTCCTGTTTTTCTTTCCTCTTTACTGAAAATACAGCCGCAATATTTCTGCCTGTACAGCCCGAGTTCCTTCGAAAGAACCTGGGCATCTCTGAAATGCGGCCTGTAATCATTGACATGGAACAGCACATTATACTGTTCAGCCAGCGCTTTCCCCGTAGATACAATCTGCCCGAAATCCTGATAGGGACTTATCAATAATGTCGTTGAAAAGGCATCATAGTCATGCTCCTGCGCCTGCCGTGCTGTTTTTTCGAGCCGGAGTTGATAGCAGGACGCGCATCGTGCGGGAGCAGGAGGGATGCTGACATCGCCCGAACCCGCCGGTTCGCTCATATTGAAGATCTCAAAATAGTCTTCCGGAGCATATTCCTCCTGATAAAGAACATCAAGCTTCCCGTCACCTGCCAATTTTTTTAATGAATCACGCCGTGCATTATATTCTTTCCGGGGATGGACGTTAGGGTTATACCAGAAGCCCGTAACCCTATGGTCTTCAGCAAGTAATAATTTAACTGGATACAGGGAGCAGGTACTGCAGCACATGTGTAAAAGAATTTTCATAACAACCTGACCGGGAAGATAAATGACCGTTCCTGCGCCCCGGTCCCTGCGCACTCAGGTAAACAATCCATCTTCCTTTTTAAATCCAAAATGCTCATAGGCAATGTTCGTGGCGACCCGGCCTCTGGGGGTCCTCTCTATAAAGCCTTCCTGCAGAAGATAGGGCTCATAGACATCTTCGATAGTGTCCTTTTCTTCCCGGATTGATGAAGCAAGCGTTTCAAGCCCCACGGGACCGCCGCTGTATTTTTTAATGATCGTAAGCAGGAGTTTCCTGTCCATCTCGTCAAATCCCTTTCTGTCAACTTCCATGGCGCTGAGGGACGTCCTTGAAATCTCCATTTCTATTACACCATCCCCCTTTACCTGGGCAAAGTCCCTTACCCTCCTGAGCAGCCTGTTGGCTATTCTCGGCGTCCCCCTTGACCTGCCGGAGATCTCCGCAGCTGCTTCCTCCGTGATCTCTGTATTTAAAATCCTGGCCGTGCGGAGGAGTATTTTCTCAAGGTCTGCTGGCCGGTAAAAGTCCAGCCTGCTGATAATGCCAAAACGGTCCCTTAATGGTGATGTAAGAAGGCCGGTCCTCGTTGTAGCGCCGATCAAGGTAAACCGGGGAAGATTCAGCTTGAGCGACCTCGCGCTGGGCCCCTGTCCTATAATAATATCAAGTTGATAATCCTCCATGGCAGGGTAGAGTATTTCTTCAGCAATTCTCGGAAGCCGGTGTATTTCATCAATAAAGAGGATGTCCCTGTCCCCGAGATTTGTGAGAATGGCAACAAGGTCCCCCGGTCTTTCAAGCACAGGGCCTGACGTCACCTTTATTTCCGCCCCCACCTCAGCGGCAATAATGTGGGCAAGCGTTGTCTTACCGAGCCCGGGGGGGCCGCAAAACAGGACGTGGTCAAGTGACTCGTTTCTCTTTTTTGCCGCCTGAATAAAGATACTTAAATTTTCTTTCAGTTTATCCTGCCCTACAAACTCTTCAAAAGAACGGGGCCTGACGCTCAGTTCAAAGGTAAGGTCCTCTGCGTCAGCTTCGGGGGC
>JBFKMY010000071.1:0-9432 GCA_041629615.1 Thermodesulfovibrionia bacterium
ATTGACGGATGTTGTTTATTTTGGGTTCATTTCGAATAATACGTTCATAACAATTGCGCTGCCACAATTTACCCGTAAAGGGTGCCCATTTCTTTGTATTAACATTTATTGCATATTGATATGTTGAAATTGATTTAAAGATTCCAACAACATCCCCATAGAAACTGTTGTTCGCAGCGGTGGTGGTGATGTAGGGGCAGGTCTTGTGCCTGCCCTGTCTGTGGCAGGATGTGTTTTTACAGAAAGGGCACCCACAAGAGGTGCCCCTACAATGAATATGATTCCATGGATATGATTGGGCATAACAATGAATTCATCAATTGCCGTCCCAGGACATTTTATTGATAAATCATTCCATGTTTTCCGTACCATTTCCCCTGCGTGATTCAGCACCATTTCTTCGCCGTGAACATTGCCAAACACACATTCCCTTTTTTGTGTACAGATTGTTACAAAATATGCCCCTGTCTGTTTATAATCATATCCTTTTAACCGGATAGTACGGCGATTGTGTTTTTCAGGATTATAGCTGTCCGCCATGTCCTGCTCATTGTACTTCAGATGAACTGTTCATTGTACCTGTTAATTCTTACAGGTGGTCCGGCTTAGCTGAATATGAAGATTATTAAAGACAATCCGTATTATCAGCTTTCGCCTGATTTATTGCTTTTAGATATATCCTTCATTTGCAACTCAAACATTATCTAAAGATAACCAGTATAGATCTATATTTTTTCCAGTAATTCCTTTTGAACTCTTCACTGAAAAGGGGTGTTATTTTCTATGTGATAAAGTCCGGTAATGAACAGGGCACCCGCCTTTTTAACAAGCCTTTCCCAAAGGTACCTGTAAAAAATGACAGTATACAATTTTTTGTATATCTGTTACGTTAAACCGGACTTATTAATTTTGCCTGCATGGCATATTCGCTGCAAATGTTTTCGGGGACAGTAAGATTCTGAAAGGGAGGAACGTACTCATGAGGAATACCTGCGTCCTGTTTATTTTTTATATATGTGTGTGCCTTTTATTATCTTCTCCTGTTTATAGTGAGATCCAGGAAATCCGGTGGAGTGAAGCAGGTCCCGGGACGGGAAGTGCGAACCTGTCTTCTCTGGCAGTCAGTCCGCTAAATCCTGACGTCCTGTTCGTAAGCTCAGACAAAACGCTCTATAAAACAGTCAACGGAGGACAGGTATGGACAGAAATCCTTTCTTTCAGGGGGAGTGATAACAGTATATATACCCTTGCTGCGGACAACGTGAATTCACAGGTTGTTTATGCAGGTACAGCAGACGGTCTCTTCAGAAGCAGTGATCAGGGATTGAACTGGGACAGGATATATAAAGGCATGGGAATGCCGGAGAATCCTGTTTTTGCCATAACGGTCAGCCCCGTTGATGCAGAAACATTATATACAGGAACTATCGCGGGCATTTTCTTTACCGAAGACCTTGGAAGAAACTGGCATAAGGGACAGAATCTTCCATATGAAATGATGACCACTTCTATCGTCCCCGATACACAAAATCCCGGGCTACTCTATGCTGCTTCAGCCAGGGGTATATACAGGAGCGTAAACAGTGGTGTTGCATGGGCAAGGATATATAAATCAGACATTGATGAAGAGGCCTTCATCTCCGTTATGAAAGAAGGGGAAGATGACCCGGAGGAAATGGAAATACCTGAAATGAGAAATATCTCTTATATAAGAAAGATACTGCTTGACCCTGCAGACAGGAAAATACTCTACGCGGGTACCGCGAGGGGCCTTCTTGTGAGCGATAATGGCGGAATTACATGGACACACGCTGGCAGCACAGGCCTTGTCAGCCACAATATCCGGGACATTGCCATTACGCCTGCAGACAGCGGGCATGTGTATGCAGCCACGGACAGAGGCATTTTCAGATATGCAAAGAACACGCAAAGCTGGGATGAACTCTATAAGGGCATTATATCTTCGAATGTTCGTTCTCTCGCTCTTTCAGTTTCCGGTAAAAACAGGCCTCCTGTATTGTGGGCCGCAACGAAAAGAGGGCTCTATAGAGCATCTCCCCTGTTACTTTCATCGGTGGAAGAAAAAGCTGGTCCGCCCCCTGTCAGAACCGAAACCGGTGACAGGCTGCCGTCCTTCAATCATGAACCGACGATAGAGGAGATCAGGGAAGCAGCCATTGAATATGCAGAAGTCTCTCCGGACAAGATCCGTTCATGGAGAAAGGCAGCAGCCTACAGTGCATTGCTGCCTGATGTCCGGTTTGCCTATGACAAAGGCAAAGACTGGCAGAACAGCTACACCTACTACAAGGTCAACAACGAGTACGTTAAATATGATGATATTACCAATGACAGAGACACCGGGTGGTCTGTTTCCCTTTCCTGGGAACTGGGAGACCTGATCTGGAACAGTGCACAGACGTCAATTGACTCACGATCAAAGCTCATGGTCCAATTAAGAGATGACGTGCTCAATGAAGTAACACGGGTATATTTTGAGAGAAGGAGATTACAGATCGACCTCTCAATGTCTCCTCCTCCTGACCATCGGGAAAAGATAGAGAAGGACCTGAGATTACAGGAGCTTACTGCGATCATCGATGCCCTGACCGGATCTTATCTTTCAAAAAGACTGTCACATTAAGGGATCGGGGGCCAGAGTCAGGAAATAACAGTTAATAACTGGTCCCCGAGACATACTGCCTGATTCATGCTGTTGCAACAGCCGGCCCCGGTCCCTTATATTCACTCCGGTAATGTCTCTGCTTCATCGATAAGCATTACCGGTATGTCATCCTTTATATGATAGAGGAGTTTGCAGGTATCACAGATAAGGCCGCTTTCCGATTCGTTCATCCTGATATCGCCTTTACATTTCGGACATGCAAGGATATCAAGCAGTTCTTTACTGATAGTCATGGTCACCTCCTTCTCACACGAGTAAATTTATTTATTAATATGATTGCTCAGGGCGTATTAATTAAATTCTATCGCGTTCTTTGCTTCCCGTTTATATGGATATTTTATTCCTTTTCCATTAAAGTAAGGGTGGTACATAGATATCGTAACGAGAAGGCAGGCTGAATAATGGACACTCTACCATGCACCCGGCATCCCTTCTCTTCCTATTATAGTAAATTATGCAGAACAATCGACAGGGGAATATGAAAAATGCCCTAATTATATTTGTAAAAGCACCTGTACCGGGTACGGTAAAAACGAGGCTCCAGGCGTCTATCGGAGCGGAAAAAACAGTCGAAATCTATAAGTCTTTTGTAAAGGGACTGACAATGAAATGCACGCGTCTGCAGGGACTCGACAGGTTTATGGGATGCGCTCCATCAAAAGACCACGCCTTTCTCAGGGAAATCGCGCAGAGCCGGGGGATGAAAATGTTTAATCAGCGCGGAGCAACCCTCGGTGAACGAATTTTTAATGCCTTTAGATACTGCTCCCGGAAAGGGTATGAGAATATTGTATTAATAGGGAGTGACAGTCCATCCCTACCTGTTGCGTTTATCAAACGGGCCTTTTCCGCTTTGGCAAAAAAGGACTTTGTTATCGGCCCCTGTTTTGACCAGGGTCTCTACCTTATTGGAGCAAGAAAAGAGAAAATCAATGAACTTTCGCGGTCAGTAAAAATTGATACCGGGAAAGACGTGAGCAAGATCCTTAAAACACTCTCTGACAGCACCATCAGGTTCTCCCTGCTTCCCTTCTGGTATGACATAGACACTATTGATGATTACCGGTTCCTCAAATTGCACGTGATTTATCTGAAGGAATAGCTGCTGCAAAAATAAAGCGTGATTATTTTTTTCTCTAACGCTGCCTGAAATTTCACTCCCCTCGCATTCTTCATTCTTATGCATTCATTACAGAGAACGCCCGCTCTATCTGCTATTTATATTATAAATTGACTTGACATAATTCATATCAAGTGATATGATATTCAATACTACAGGATAACGTCTTAAAAAGAAGGGAAAAAGTATGTCAACAGGCACACAAGACTTCTATGAACTCCTTGGGGTCAAGAAAGACACGTCTGCAGATGAAATAAAGAAGGCCTACAGAAGGCTGGCACGCAAGTATCATCCCGACTTAAACCCGGGAGATACGGCAGCGGAAAAAAAATTCAAGGAAATAAATGAGGCATACGAAGTTCTCAGTGATCCAAAAAAGAGAAAAGAATACGACCAGTACGGAAAGACCCCCTTTGAAGGAGCACAGGGATTTGATGGATTCGGGGGATTCGGGACCGGTAATTATGGTTTTGGTGCCGGGGGTGCTGAAGACATATTTTCCAATCTGTTCAACAGTTTCAGACATGATGGAGGCCCTCTGCGAGGCGCCGATCTTTCAACCCGTTTTGATATTTCCCTTGAGGAGGCGTACAACGGCGTCACAAAACCGTTGACCCTGACACGGGAAGTTGCCTGCAAAAAATGTGGAGGCACAGGGGCTGAGTCATCTAAAACATGCTCCCAGTGCAAGGGAGCCGGATCGGTAAAGCAGAGCAGAGGAGTGTTCAGACTAAGCCAGCCGTGCCCGGCATGTCAGGGAAGCGGCAAAATAATATCAAAAGCCTGCGCATCCTGCAGGGGCGGGGGAAGTACGGTTATTACCGATACGATTAAAGTAAAGATCCCCCCCGGAGCGGACACCGGCAGCAAGGTCAAACTCAGGGGCATGGGCAGCGCGGGTACAATGGGCGGACCGGCAGGTGATTTATATATAGAACTGGGGGTGAAGCCGCATCCTACGTTTAAACGTGACGGGAATAATATTTACGTAGATGTCCCTGTTACCGTCATTGAAGCAACACTCGGCGGCAAGATTAAGGTGCCGACCCTTGACGGGACAGTAACAATGACACTTCCCCCGGGCACTGACAGCGGAAAAAAATTCAAGCTCAAAGGCAAAGGCGTACCACAGAGAAAAACCGGCGTGCGGGGAGACGAATTTGCCGTCATTAAAATTGTAGTACCCAAAAAGGTAAATGAAAGGACAAAGGAAGCTCTGGAGGAGATAGGAAAGGCCTATACAGCTTAGCGCAAAGAAAACGGGGTTCGTGTATGAACGGGCCCTTTCGGGCCGGCGCCGGACGCTCTTTGAGCTTCCTCAGCGAGGTACAGGATGGACGAGAAGAAGAGGCCTTTATTCATGATCGGGGTTGTTTGCGAGATGTTTAATATTCATCCGCAGACCCTGAGGATATATGAAAGGGAAGGACTCCTGCAGCCGCAGCGGATCGGAGGAGCAAGGACCTATTCACAGGAGGATATTGAGCGGATCCGAATGATAGTGAATCTCACAAAGGAACTGGGGGTAAACAGGGCCGGCGTTGATATCATCCTCAGGATGAGAAGGAGATTTGAGGCCCTCCAGACAGAAATGGAGCAGATGATGGAATACCTTGAAAATGATATACGGAAAGAATTCAGGAAAAGAATAAATGACGTGTTTGAAGAAGAATAAATAAACCACTATTTGCCGGAGGACGTTATGAGAGCAGATAAATTTACCGTAAAAAGCCAGGAAGCCATTCAGAAGGCACAGGAACTTGCCCAGCAAAAGGGCAACCAGCAGGTTGATGTAGAACACCTGTTTTATGTCCTGCTCGAAGAAGGTATTGCCCTGGAAATTATACAGTCACTGAGGGTGGATGTGGCCATGCTGAGGAAAGAAATCGAAGCAGTAATAGAAAAAATGCCCAAAGTCCTGGGCTCCTCCCCTGTCGGACAGCTGTATGTTACGCAGGAGCTTAAAAATGTCTTTGAAGCAGCATCAAGGGAAGCTGAACATCTCAGGGATGATTATATAAGTGTTGAACATTTGCTTCTGGGGATAATCAAGACAAAAAGCAAGGCAGAAAAATTTCTCAAAAATCTCGGCATCACCGATGATCAGGTGCTGGAGGCTATGAGAGCAATCAGGGGGTCGCAACGCGTGACAGACCCTGCCCCTGAAGACAAATACCAGGCACTGAAACGGTATGCACGGGACTTGACAGAGCTTGCAAAAAAAGGGAGGCTCGACCCTGTAATCGGCAGAGACGATGAGATCAGAAGGGTCATTCAGGTGCTCTCGAGGAGGACGAAAAACAATCCTGTTGTTATCGGCGAACCCGGAGTAGGCAAGACCGCCATTGCAGAGGGGCTTGCGCAGAGAATTACCTCAGGTGACGTCCCTCAGAGCCTTAAAGACAAGAGAGTCGTCGCCCTTGATATGGGGGCACTTGTGGCAGGTGCAAAATACAGGGGAGAATTTGAAGACAGACTCAAAGCGGTCATAAAAGAAATAGAAGAAGCGCAGGGGAATATAATCCTCTTCATCGATGAGCTGCACACCGTAGTGGGCGCAGGGGCTGCCGAAGGGGCCATAGATGCATCAAATATGCTGAAGCCCGCCCTTGCACGGGGCGAGCTGCGGTGCGTAGGCGCAACCACCCTCGGCGAGTACCGCAAGTATATAGAAAAAGATCCTGCCCTCGAAAGAAGGTTCCAGCCTGTGCACGTACAGGAGCCGAATGTGGAAGATACCATATCTATCCTGAGAGGATTGAAGGAGCGCTACGAAGTGCATCATGGAGTGACCATAAAGGATACAGCACTCGTCGCAGCAGCAGTACTGGGCAACAGATATATTACGGACAGGTTCCTGCCTGACAAGGCCATTGATCTCATCGACGAGGCCGCGTCAAAACTGAAAATGGAAATAGACAGCATGCCTGTGGAA
The DNA here is from genome assembly GCA_041629615.1 of Thermodesulfovibrionia bacterium. Classification (GTDB taxonomy): domain Bacteria; phylum Nitrospirota; class Thermodesulfovibrionia; order UBA6902; family UBA6902; genus JBFKMY01. The sequence continues at coordinate 6,742 of JBFKMY010000071.1, forward strand.
CTCGATGAACTGGAAAGAAAACTGCGGCAGTATGAAATAGAAAAGCAGGCGGTGATGAAGGAAAAGGACGCAGCATCAAAGGAAAGGCTTGCCCAGCTTAAAGAGGAAATTGCCGCGCTCACGGAAAACAGGGACATCCTCAGGGCCCAGTGGTTGAGGGAAAAGGAATCAATAGGTGCGGCAAGCTCCATCAAAGAGGAGATTGAGAAGACAAAGCTGGAAGCGGAAAAGGCGGAACGGGAAGGAGACTTTAACAGGGCTTCCGAGCTGAAATACGGAAAACTCCCCACCCTGCAGAAACAGTTTGAAGAAGAAAATGAAAAGCTTTTGAAAGAAAATAATACGAACAGGCTTCTGAAAGAAGAAGTCGGGGAAGAAGATATTGCGGAGATTGTATCAAAGTGGACAGGCATCCCTGTCAGCAAAATGCTCGAAGGAGAAATTGAAAAACTTCTGAAAATGGAAGAGCGGTTAAACCTCCGCGTGGTGGGACAGGATGAGGCAATACGGGCCGTTTCCGATGCTGTGAGAAGGGCCCGGGCCGGGATCCAGGACCCGGACAGACCCATCGGCTCCTTTATATTCCTTGGTCCCACAGGGGTGGGGAAAACAGAGCTGGCCCGTGCCCTTGCCGAGTTCCTGTTTGATGAAGAAGATGCAATGATACGGATTGATATGTCTGAATATCAGGAAAGACACACCGTTTCACGGCTCATTGGATCTCCTCCCGGTTATGTGGGATACGATGAAGGAGGCCAGCTGACAGAAGCAATCAGGAGAAGGCCCTATGCGGTCATACTCTTTGACGAAATTGAAAAGGCCCATCCAGAAGTGTTTAATGTGCTCCTGCAGGTCCTTGACGACGGAAGGCTCACTGACGGACACGGCAGGACCGTTGACTTCAGGAATACCGTTGTCATAATGACGTCAAACATAGGAAGCCAGCACATCCAGGAAATGCTTACGGAGTGGACTGAGGAAGAACAGATCCGAAGGGGCGTTATGGATGACCTGAAAAAATTCTTCAAGCCCGAGTTTTTAAACAGGGTCGATGAGACCATAATCTTCCATGGATTGAGCAAAGAACTCCTTGTGAAAATTGTTGACATTCAGATAAATCGCATGAAGAAATATCTGAAGGACAGACATGTTGACCTTTCGCTGACGGACAGGACAAAGGCCTTTCTGGCAGACGCAGGATACGATGCCGTCTATGGGGCGAGGCCTCTGAAGAGGGCCATTCAGAAAGAGATACTGAATCCCCTTGCCACAAAATTGCTCGAAGGCGTCTTTAAGCCCGGAGATGTGATAGAGGTTGATATAAAGGATAATCAGGTGGTGTTCACGAAAAGTCAGTCCCAACATAAAGAGAGAGTGAAAGCTCACTAGTTCACCATATCTCCGCCTGTCACAAAAGGAGCTGAAAAGGGACATTTGTGCTTCTCTTTTCAGCCCTGCCTGATATAATTGTATAATCCTGACGAACAACAGGACAACGAAATATTTTATGCTATATAATGTCTACCGGTGATCAGAAAAAATATAAACACGGCATCCTGATACTCTTCGCCCACCCTGCACTTCAGAAGTCGCGAATAAACAGGAACCTGATCAGGTATGTCAGAGACATCGACGGCGTCACTTTCCACGACCTGTATGAGGCCTACCCGGACTTTCATATTCATGTCAAACATGAACAGAGGCTTCTGCTGGAGCATGACATTATTGTTTTTCATCATCCCGTCTTCTGGTTCAGCACCCCTGCCATACTGAAGGAATGGCAGGACCTCGTACTTGAGCACGGATGGGCATACGGAAAAAACGGGAGAGCTTTGAGGGGAAAAACATTATTGAGCGTAATTTCCACAGGAGGAAGGGAGTCTTTCTTCAGGAAAGAGGGCTATAACAGGCATACGATTCAGGAATTCCTGGCTCCTGTCAGTCAGATGGCGTATGTGTGCGGGATGCATTATCTGCCGCCCTTTGTCGTTCACGGTACGCACACGCTGACGAGGCAGCAAATTGAAGATCACGGTGAAGACTATCGCAGAGTTGTTACGGCCCTGCGGGACGGCAGGGTGGATCTCGCGGCTGCCGCTACATTGCCGAGGATCAATGCAGATACAGGCGCAATAATTATGAAGTAGAAGGAGAAACTGTGCACGGAGAAGGGTTCTTTTATCAGGCCTTTGTTTATCTTTCCGCAGCGGTAATATCGGTGCCGCTGGCAAAGCGGCTTGGACTGGGTTCAGTACTTGGTTACCTCATCGCCGGGTTCATTATCGGGCCCTTCGGTCTGGCACTGATCGGCAAAGAAGGACAGGACGTCATGCATTTCGCCGAGTTCGGCGTTGTGATGATGCTCTTTCTCATAGGACTGGAGCTCCAGCCTTCCCTGTTGTGGCGTCTCAGGGGGCCTATCCTCGGCACGGGTGGGCTGCAGGTATCCATTACCACTGCCGTCATCGCGTCGCTGGGTATGGTGCTTGGTCTTCCTTTTCAGAGCTCCCTTGCCATAGGGATGACCCTGGCCCTCTCATCCACGGCCATAGTGCTTCAGACCCTGCACGAAAAGGCCCTGATAAAAACAGATGCCGGGCAAAGTTCATTCTCAGTCCTGCTGTTCCAGGATATTGCGGTAATCCCCATGCTTGCCGTTATGCCCCTGTTAGCCGTGCATGGGACTGGAGG
>JBFKMY010000072.1:0-9411 GCA_041629615.1 Thermodesulfovibrionia bacterium
ATGCACCACAGGATCAAGATGACGACAACGAAAAGGGAAAAGGAGCAGCAGAAGAGAAGGAAATGTCCGGCACTGACAGGAACGGCTCAACAGGTCCTGTCAGCCCATCCGGTCTTGTAGCTCTTTATACGGGCAAGAGCGTCGTTGTCTCATGGCAGGAAGTATCGGGTCCGGGAGTAAAAAAGTACAATGTATACCGTGATGCCGGTGAAGGGTATACCCTGATAGGTGAAACTCTCAGCCCTGCATTCACGGACCGGGACATCAGGCAGGGCATGCGCTATTATTATCAGGTTAAAGCCGTTGGACAGTCAGAGGGCCCCCCGTCAGAAGCACTGGCAGTGTCCACGGAGATTGAATAAGAGATGAAAGAAAAAGTTCTGAAGGCATTTAAAGAAAGTATTTCCGTTAAGGAGAGGTTTGTTGAGGAAAATGTCGATACTATTATTGAAGTATCAAAACTTCTTGCCGACACCTTCAACCGGGGGAACAAGCTTTTGCTGTTTGGCAACGGCGGGAGCGCCAGTGATGCCTCCCATATTGCCGCTGAATTTGTGAACAGATTTAAAAAAGAGCGGCCGGCCTTTCCGGCCATAGCCCTTAACACTGATATGGCAGTGATCACTTCCATTGCGAATGACTATGATTACAGCGAGATTTTTGCCCGGCAGGTCAAGGCCCTTGCACAGGAAAATGATGTAGCGATTGCCATCAGTACAAGCGGAAGTTCCCCGAATATTCTGAAGGCCGTCAATGTTGCCCGGCAGAAAAAGTTAAAGACAATTGCCCTGACCGGAGCCAGGGGCCATGAGTTAGCTTCCACGTGTGATTATCTCTTTGTTGTGTCGTCTTCGGACACCCCGCGGGTACAGGAGACCCACATTACTCTTGGTCATGTTCTTTGCCAGATGGTGGAAGAAATACTTTTTGAGGCACACAGGAAGAAGTAGCCGGTCTTTGCGCACATCACAGACACCGGCGCAGGCCCCTTCACATGTACGGGCGGGGTTACCCCGCCCCTACGACTGAGGGCGTATATTTCATCATTCATGCATATTGACGGGTCAACTCGGGGATTGGAATATCAGGCGCGGGAAATGCTAATATTGGCATATGAAAAAAACAGCCTTGCTGGCCCTATTCCTTTTTTTTGTCCCCTTTTCGGCACGTGCGGACATATCTATTCTGAATTTACGGGCCAGCCTTAATGCCGGTGTTTTGAGAATCGTCCTTGAAGGGCACGAGTCTGTAATAAGCAAGGGATTAGTGTACCAGAGAGGCAGGGACATCCTTGTTTCCTTCCCCACGAAAAGCTTTGCAATTCAGTCAGAGAACGTTATCGTTGACTATAAAAAGGTAAGCCAGGATACTGTTCTGTTTTCACCGGGGGATTTCAGGGGCCTGAAGGTTTTTACCCTGAAATATCCGGACAGGCTTGTTATCGATGTATCGTTGAAAATGGAAAAGGGTCTTGTCCCCCCTGCTGCTCCGGATTCAGAGGAACGAAGAGGCGGGCGCTTCAGGACGGAAACGATTGTTATTGATCCCGGGCATGGAGGGTATGAAAACGGAATCGTCACCGATGGCTATAGGGAAAAAAATACTGTGCTCGATATTGCCAAAAAACTCAGCGCTCTCATAAACAGCGGTGCTTCCCGGAGTTTCCTCACAAGGGGCAGTGATCGTTTTATGACACTGAGTGAGAGGGTCAGTTTTACACACAGTAAGGACCCGGATGTTTTTCTCAGCCTCCATATCGGGAATCACAGCGGCATTGTACTGTACGTGCCCCTCGTCACGGATTATCCGCCGGCTACGGTCAAGCCCTATCTGGATAACAGGGGACAGGCGGAATACGCTGAGGAGACATTGACCCTGCTTCAGGCGATGAAGGAGGCCATGATATCCTTCTTTGGGGAGGACATGGTATCGGTGAAGCCGGTCCCGTACACAATTATGTCCAAAATGGAGGCAGCATCTCTTCTGATTGAATTTCCGTCATTTAACGATGCGGTTTATATTGAGGAATTTAATGCAGAGATTGCTGCTGCACTGTATAAAGGACTGTATATTTATGAAGAAATCAAGACCAAGTAGAAAAAAGCACGCCCCGTCGAAGACATGGTTATTCCTGTGTGCGCTGGGTATATCATTTGCGCTCAGTACAGGCGCGGGTTTTTACTATTTCAAGGACCGGTTTGCCTTTGAGTCTGAGTTTATTGCTGATATAGAAGCGAGGCAGGTAAGAGAGGGCAGTCATGCCCGCCAGACAGAGTCCCGCAGACTCTATGGCAGCGGCAAACCTGAACTGGACAGTGAAGACAGCGTGGACCTGCGACAGGACACATTGCTGGTTATTGCCGAGGACATAATAAGGAAATACATAGAGGAGTATAAAGTCAGGCTCCTGGACTTATATCTCGATAAAGAAGGGGTACTGTACATTGATGTTGGTGACGAAATAAAGCGGAACTTTGAAGGAGATGTTATGGGGGAGATAAAGATCATTTCCAGCCTGTACAGCGGCATAAAGTCTATCATTCCGGGATTGTCCGCACTGAAAATATTAATTGAAGGCAGTGAAGCAGAAAGTTTTGGCGGTCATATTGACATCTCAAGACCGATAGGAGAAGAGATTGCAGAAAGTTACTGAAGAAATGCCGATCGGCATATTTGACTCAGGTGTCGGAGGTCTCACCGTAATGAAGGCAGTTATAGAGCAGCTTCCTGAAGAGCATATCATATATCTCGGGGATACGGCACGGGTCCCGTACGGAGCACGGTCTCCCGAGACTGTTTTACGATACTCCATGGAAAATGCCCGGTTTCTTCTCTCCATGGGAATTAAGATACTCGTTGTTGCCTGCAATACGTCATCTGCTGTCAGTCTGACCATGCTGCGGGAAACATTTCCGCTGCCGGTTATCGGGGTCGTTGAACCCGGGGCCAGGGCCGCGGCCCGGATGACCAGGAGCAAACGTGTTGCCGTCATCGGCACGGAGACGACCATTACCAGCGGTTCCTATGACAGGGCAATCAGGTCGATAGATGGTTCGATTCATGTGTCCGGTATTGCATGTCCCCTTTTTGTCCCGTTGATCGAGGAGGGGTGGCTTGATGGCGATGTTGTCACCCTTGTCGCAGAAACATATCTTTCTGCGGTAAAGAGTGATAGTGCAGACACCCTTGTGCTTGGCTGCACACATTATCCAATGATAAAGCATGTAATTGAACGTACGGTGCACATTCCTCTTATAGACTCGGCGGTAGAGACGGCGAGGGAAGTAAAAGAGGTGCTTGAACAGAAGGCCATGCTGCGCGTAAATAAAGTCAGCGTATCGAGAAAACTCTTTGTGACCGACTCACCTAAAAGATTTGCTGTTATCGGGGAACGGTTCCTCGAGCAACAAATCTCACATATATCAAAAATTGATCTGGGAGGATAGGATAATGCGTCCTGACGGAAGACGTGCTGATGAACTCAGAAACATCAAGATTGTGAGAAATTTTATAAAGCCCGCAGAGGGTTCAGCACTGATTGAAATGGGAGATACAAGGGTAATATGTACAGCAACTATTGAAGATAAGGTCCCGCCTTTTCTCAGGGACCAGAAAAAAGGATGGGTCACGGGAGAATATTCCATGCTTCCCCGGTCCACCCATTCCAGGACAGTGAGAGAATCTGCAATGGGCAAGGTCGGAGGCAGGACTCATGAAATACAGAGGCTTATCGGCAGGGCCATGCGGTCCGTTGTTGACCTCGAGGCACTGGGGGAAAGGACCATCTGGCTTGATTGTGATGTTATTCAGGCTGACGGAGGTACCAGGACAGCATCAATAACAGGGGCCTTTGTGGCGCTCAAAGACGCGGTCAGTTTTGCCATGGAAACCCAGCTCATTGAAAAACAGCCGGTAAAGGATTTTGTTGCTGCAGTGAGTGTCGGCATTGTTGAGGGCGAACCGAGGCTTGATCTTGCCTATCAGGAGGATGCATCAGCAGAAGTTGACATGAATATTATCATGACGGAAAAGGGAAAATTCATAGAAATCCAGGGCACGGCGGAGACCGAACCGTTCAGCAGGCAACAGCTGAATGATCTGCTGGACCTCGCAGGAGCAGGGATTAAAGAGATCATTGCTCTTCAGAAGCAGGTACTGACGGACATGACGAAATAAGTGATGCGGAAACTTTGAAATTTTCCGTAATCATGGTAGTATAGTGCGATCAGCACAGGGGACGGTGAAGGCGTTCTTTAATTTTTTACGGAATTCGTAAGGGCTCTGCCTGTGAAATACAAAAGCATAAAGCTGTGGCCTGAGGATGAAAGGCCGAGGGAAAGACTTCTAAAATTCGGCGCTCAGGGGCTGAGCACGGCCGAGTTGTGCGCAATCCTGTTAAGAACAGGCGGGAAGGACAAGAGCGCGACCGGGCTTGCAAGAGAAGTGCTCATGCACTTCGGCGGTCTTAAGGACATAGAAGGTGCTGCTGTAGCCGAATTTGCGGACATAAAAGGCATGGGGAAGGCGAAAATTGCCCAGCTTAAGGCCGCCTTTGAACTTGGCAGGAGGTTTCTGCAGTCTGCCGGGGATGCCCGGTTGTCAGCACCGGTTTTCAGAAACAGCAGGGATGTATATGAATATTTCAGGCCCCGCTTTTTCGGGCTGAAAAAAGAACGGTTCCTCTGCGCATTGCTTGATACAAAAAACAGGGTGTTTAAGGAAACAATGGTCTCTGAGGGAACCCTGTCTTCCTCTCCTGTGCATCCGAGGGAAGTATTCAGAGATGCAATAAAGGAAGCTGCCGCTTCCGTACTGTTTGTTCATAACCATCCGAGCGGGGACCCCAATCCGAGCAGGGACGACATTACTATCACAAAAAGGCTTGTAGAGACCGGGAGAGTGGTCGGTATCAGTGTCATTGATCATATTGTCATTTCCGACGGAACATTTCTCAGTCTTATGGAAAAAGGATATATGAGTTGATGGACCCTGTGCGCAGTACGCGTATGTCCTGAGCATATAATTGAAGGCATAACCCTTCAGTAAATAAAGACTTTTGGAGGGGATCTCCTTTTGCCCGCCCCCGCGTATGATCCACTGCATGATTTTTTTTTTCAAATAGTCTAAAATGTTGTACCAGCCCTGATCAGGGGGGTAATTTCCATAAGGGACCGTTCATTCCGAGACCGGGATTACCCTTTTACCATCCTCTCAATCAGGCCTGTCAATGAATGATAAATCTTGTCTTATGCTGTTAACTATCGAATAACCGAGCTGAGGAGGAAGATATGGCAAAGGTTCAGAGGGCACTCATAAGCGTTTCAGACAAAACCGGTATCGTTGAGTTTGCACAGGGTCTTTCAGGGCTCGGAGTGGAAATACTTTCAACAGGGGGTACTGCAAAGGCCCTGAAAGATGCGGGGTTGAGCGTAAAGGACGTATCGGAGCATACTCAGTTCCCGGAGATGCTGGGCGGCAGGCTCAAGACGCTTCATCCAAAGATTCACGGCGGTCTGCTCTGGAGGAGGGACAACCGCGATGACGAGAAGGATGTTAAGGCCCACAATATTGATTCCATTGACATCGTTGTTGTCAACCTCTATCCCTTTGAACAGACGGTGTCAAAACCCGATGTGAAGTTTGAAGATGCCATTGAAAATATTGATATAGGCGGGCCTACCATGTTACGTGCAGCTTCAAAGAATTTTAAGGATGTTATAGTTATTGTCGACCCTGAAGATTATGCGAAGGTCCTTGAGGAACTGCGTGCAGGGAGCGGAGAGGCAGGGTATGATACGAAATACTACCTTGCCAGAAAAGTCTTTGCCCATACGGCCCGGTACGACACACTGATTTCCTGTTTTTTAAACAGACAGGCTGAACCGGATGTTATTTTCCAGCCGACGCTTAACATGAGTTACCGCAGAATAAGCAGCCTCAGATACGGGGAAAATCCTCATATGAAGGCAGCGGTATACCGGGAGCCGCTGTACAGCGGATTATCAATTGTCGATGCGAAGATATTACAGGGCAAGGAAATGTCCTATAACAATTATCTTGACTCAAGCGCTGCACTCGATCTTCTCAAGGAGTTTGGTGATGATCTGGCTGCCGCGGTCATCACAAAGCATAACAATCCGTGCGGTGTGGCGGTATCTGAATCACTCAGCACAGCATATAAAATGGCCTTTGAGACGGATCCCATTTCCGCATTCGGAGGGGTCATTGCATTAAACAGGGGTGTTGATGAGGCAACGGCACAGGCTATCCTTGCACTTTTTGTCGAAATAATCATTGCGCCCGGATTTGATTCAGATGCGCTGAAACTTCTCGGTACAAAGCCCAACATCAGACTTCTCCAGCTGGATATGGCAAAGGACGTCACAGGATTTGAAATGAGAAAAATTCAGGGGGGACTGCTCGTACAGGAGCGCGATGCCGGCATGATAGATGACCTGAAGTCCCTGAAAATCGTTACAAAGAGAAAGCCTGCGGACGACGAGTATGCGGCCATGGCTTTTGCCTGGAGAATATGCAAGCACATGAAATCAAATGCAATCATCTATACTGCAAAAGACCGGACCCTTGGTATCGGATGCGGACAGACGAGCAGGGTAGACTCCGCAAGGCTTGCGGCAATGAAGGCGGAGAATTTCAGCATTTCCCTGACCGGCTCTGTCGTTGCCTCTGATGCGTTCTTTCCAAACAGGGACGGGATAGAAGTAGTGGGAAATGCAGGAGCAACGGCAATTATTCAGCCCGGGGGGTCCATAAAGGACAGTGACGCCATCGCTGCTGCTGATGAACGTAACATGGCGATGATATTTACCGGAATGAGGCATTTCAGGCACTAGAAAAACAATTAATCACGCAGGAGAATTCACACATGAAAGTCTTGGTAATCGGAGGCGGAGGAAGGGAGCATGCCCTTGTATGGAAACTGAGCCAGAGTCCCAGAGTTGACAAGATATACTGTGCTCCCGGCAATGCGGGGATATCCCGGCTTGCAGAATGTATCAACATACGGGGAGATGACGCTGATGCGCTGCTGGATTTTGTTAAATATAACTGGATTGATCTTACCGTCGTCGGTCCTGAGGTCCCCCTTACCGCCGGTATTGTTGATGCATTTATAAAAGAAGGGCGAAGCATTTTCGGGCCTGACAAGTCCGGCGCCCGCCTTGAAGGAAGTAAAATATTTGCCAAGGACTTTATGATGCGGTACGGGATTCCCACGGCGGAATATAAAACGTTCACTTCGTACCTGCAGGCCGAAGAATACGTGAGGCTTAAGGGAGCGCCTATAGTGGTAAAGGCAGACGGTCTTGCAGCAGGGAAGGGTGTTATCGTAGCGGAAACGGTTGATGAAGCCCTGGACGCACTTAAAATGATCATGAAAGATAAGGTGTTTGGAGATGCGGGGAATAAGGTCCTGGTCGAACAGTGTTTAAAAGGAGAGGAAGCGTCCTTTATGGTCATGACTGATGGAAAGACCGTTATTCCTCTGGCAACATCCCAGGACCATAAGCGGATTTTTGATGGTGACAGGGGGCCCAACACGGGAGGGATGGGGGCGTACAGTCCGGCACCTCTGGTAACGGACTCATTGCAGGCGGACATTATGAAGAGTATTATTGATCCCGTGATGAACGGGCTGAAGAAGGAGAGGATTCATTTCAGGGGTGTTATATATGTTGGCGTCATGGTGTGTGATGGAAAGCCCTACGTGCTGGAGTTCAATGTCCGTTTTGGAGACCCCGAGGCACAGCCCATATTAACGAGACTTGACAGCGATTTCTTTGATCTGCTGAAAGCTGCTGCAGAGAACAGATTGCAGGATGTACACGTTACCTGGAAAGATGAAGTATCAATCTGTGTTGTGCTTGCATCGAAGGGATATCCCGGCGCTTACGCAAAAGGGGACAGTATTTCAGGACTTGATTCCCTGAAGAATGATAAGAATGTGGTGGTATTTCATGCAGGGACGAGTCTGCGTGACGGAGAAGTTGTCACCTCAGGGGGAAGGGTCCTGGGGGTCACTGCCCTGGGCAGGGATATCCGGACAGCACAGGAAAATGCATACAAAGCCATAGAGAAAATCCACTTTGACGGAATGCAGTTCAGAAAAGACATTGGCGATAAAGCAATCAAATAAAAAAGTCATTACAGGGAGAACTGATATATGAATGCTAAGGTCCTGATTCTTATGGGCAGTGATTCTGATTTGCCGGTAATGGAAAAGACTAAAAACATGCTGGAGGAATTCAATATCCCTTATCACATGACAGTTTCTTCGGCTCACAGAACGCCCGAAAGGACGCTCAAGCTGGTAAAGGAAGCGGAAAAGAGCGGTGCAGAAGTAATCATAGCAGGGGCCGGGGCAGCGGCCCATTTGGCAGGTGTTATAGCGTCCCATACGACACTTCCTGTTATCGGGGTGCCTATTGATTCATCTCCGCTTGAAGGAATCGACGCCCTGTACTCAACAGTCCAGATGCCTCCCGGAATCCCCGTTGCAGCCATGGCAGTCGGTAAAGCCGGGGCCACGAATGCCGCTATCTTTGCAGCACAGATTTTAGCGCTCAGGGATTCCAGCATCGCTGCTGCACTCAGGGAGTATAAGAAAAAAATGGCAAAGGATGTTGAGGAAAAGGCGAAGAAAGTTGAGAAGGGTTAGTTTTTTTGCGTGTTGCATTGTGGCATGACAACTCAAAAAAGTGTCATATTGGCATAATTAATGTCAAAATGGACTGCTCTCTTCCCTGAGACATTGTTCAAGAGGTTTGATGTCTGAACTGTAACCCCCTGTTATTTAACCTGATTTATATCATAATTCATTCAGTGCTCCGCGTGCATGCATAGGCATGCAAATTGCTTTTTTCCTGATATAACAGTGCCATAAACGAGGTGCAATCGGGAATAGTATGATTTAAGATGTCGTTATGATGTCGGGATTAATGATTACTTGTATGACTTCATTTTGAACCATGCACCGTTTAAAGGAGGAATGATCATGATACTTTTTTTACTGGGAGTAGTGATTGGGTCCTTTGGTGGCATCATGCTGATGGCACTATTATGTGCATCAAAAAAAGAAGACTACGTGAGGTGTGAAAAGTAGCAGAAGGAAACGATTGCTCTGTTCAGGGGTACATGTCTTTTTGTGGGGGATTCTTCTCGATTCATTTAATATGTGGACGGGTCTTCAGGCGGAAGTTTGTCTTCATCAAAGGGCATGACTCCTATCTGAGTCATAACAGACTCCATATTTTTCAGTATTTCAGTATAGTCATAGTCAGGCATTTCCCGCTCCAGTGATTCATCAATCAGTGCGGTAAATTGAGCATAGTCAAAAGGGCCGTGAATCACCCCTGAACGTTTTAATATTGCAAAAACAGTTTTATCATCCCG
>JBFKMY010000073.1:0-9372 GCA_041629615.1 Thermodesulfovibrionia bacterium
GCAACGTGAGACCTAACAGTGCAGGGAGCGTTACGCGAGTAAAATTTTTTCCTGTTTCCCAAGGCCCTGTCGTCAGTCCGGCAGCGAGGGCCGCCAGCACAGAAGAAACGAATACGACCCAGGAACCCCACTCTCTCACAAACGGAATTTTCACAGGTCAATATTTACTATTCCTCAAAACAGACCTCGATAAAAAAATCACCGCTCTCTGTAGTGAATGGCACAAGAATAATAGGCGACTTTGATTTATGCTGGATACTATGTCCCTTTCCTGTAACAACCGACGGGATGGCCATGTCAAAACGGTACCCCTTTTCGCTCAGTATCCTTTTTGCTCCTCCCGTGACCATGTTTGTAATCTCCCCGACCATATCAGTAACCGTATCATCGATCATGGTTACTTCCTCGCCCAGCATGCGCTTCGTAATCTCCAGTATCACGCCTTCAGGAAAGGTAATCGCCAGTGTCCCCCTTGCCTGCTCCCCTGCCAGACCTATGAGTCCTGTGACATCACCTTTTGCTATCTGATTTTTTTTTATTGCAGGCTTGCCGGGCGTGGCCCTGAACATGGCCATCGTATTCAGAACATTTAATATTGACTCAAGAAAAGGATTTACAAATTCAACTTTCATAGTTTCACCCCGGATAGAACAATGTTTACGATCACAAAAAAAAATTATGTGCCTGCCCGCTTATGCCATATATATCGTTTTTGTGAATGATAATCTTTAATAAACACCCCTGTAATTGATCAGGAAGTTTCAATAATACAACACAATTCTGCTACACTTGATTGTAAACAAGAACTACTATAACAAAATCATGAAAACAGTATAGCAGATTTTTCCTCTCATGCTTGAAAACATAGCATTCATTGCGTCTGTCATAAGCGCCATAACGGCAGTGACAACTGCTTTGCGGGCGGTCGGGGTCTCCCGTGAATATTCCCGGTGTGAGCGTGAATCATCAATAAAAAGCAGCTGCAGGGCTGGTGGTCTCAATGCTGCCATGCCGCCATCACAGCGCAGCAGCCTCAGACTCCATATGTTTGTAACAGTCATATGGTATGTACTGTCTATTGTCTTTTCGCTGCCCCTGTTAATCGGGAGATGGCGCAATGATTCAACCCTGCTTGCAGTGACAGCCGCTTTTATTCTCCTGGCTGCTCTGCTTGTATTCATATGGAGGAATGTCCTTATCCAGAAAAATTAGTTCCTGTCTCTTTCCCTTATGTATATCGCAGTTACTGCCGTTCAGGGAAGTTATCATCAAGCTGATATCTCTTCCTTAAGGACTTTGCCCTGAATAAAAAAATTGAGCCAATAGTAAATAAAGAGAGAGATCCAAGAATGAAAGCCATCCGTACCCATGGCATTCCTGCTCCTTGACGCCCGGAAACAAGGATTACTAATGTTCTGATCCATTCGATGCTGCCAATAAAAAGCAGTGTCTGCACTATCCTGACAGGCCATTTCTGCCGCACCAGCAACGTCAGAAGGCTCCCCATCAGGACAAAAACAAGTGAAAGCAGTCCTGCCCGGTAATAGTGGGCACAGAGGAGCAAGATACTCAGCACAACCGGAAACAGTTTAATAAAGTTCATTTACCTCATAGAGGGAGCAGGGGACAGGGTATGTTGAGCAAGACTGCTGGAAGGAGAGGAAGGCTGACGACCCTTAAAAAGGGCACGCCGCAGCGTGCCCCTGCATCTCATCCTATTTCTCTGATATCTTCACCTTCATCTCGATACGTTCCTCGGGATTGTCACGACTGTCGCGGGGTTGACTGACGATCTTGTCCGCAACGTCCATACCGGAAACGACCTCACCAAACACAGTGTATTGTCCGTTAAGGAACATAGCATCAGCAACGCAGATGAAGAACTGTGAACCTGCGCTGTCAGGATGGCCTGCCCTGGCCATGGAGAGAATACCCCGCTTGTGTGGCTTATCATTAAACTCTGCCTTCAGTTTAAATCCGGGGTCGCCCATACCGTGCATTGATTTATCATGGTTTTTCGAATTTGGATCTCCGCCCTGAATCATGAATCCCGGGATAACGCGATGAAAGGTTGTTGTATCATAAAAGCCTTTTCCGGCAAGCTCAATGAAATTATTGACATGATTTGGCGCAACATCAGGGAAAAACTTAAGTTCGATATTTCCGAATTTTGTCTCAATAACAGCTTTCGTCTCCGACATCTTTTTAATCTCCTCTTTTGTGAATTTTCTGTGTTTTACCTCAGAATATGCTGACACAGCACACAGAAGTACCAATGAAAGCGCAATACTCATTCCGGCCAATTTCATACACTCCTCCTTAATTAAAATATCCGGGTCTTAAACAATGAATTATAGCAGAATCAGACAGTAAATTTGAAAACAGGGGCCGTTTATGAACTGTCCGTTCACCCGGGGACTCAGAACAGACTGAATTTGAAGTAGTTATTCGGATTTTCCTTGATGTCTTTCATCAGGGCATTGAGTTCTTTAATCGTTGACTTCAGCTCCCCCGAGAGTTCATCATCCCTGACAAGGCTTCCCATGAGGCCTTCACCCCGTTCAATACGCCCCAGAACACTGTTAAGTTTTTCAGAGGCAGAATTGACATTTTCATAAAGGCTCTCATCTTCAATCAGTTTATTGACCGTTCCCTTTGATGATGCAAGCTTCCGGGTAAATGTGTCAAGCGATGCAGATGCCTCCTGAAACCTGTTGTATAAAAGCGGGTCCCTGATTAATTTGCCGAGCGTCCCTTCGGATTCCTTCAGAGAGCGGGCAAACAGCCGTACATCCTCGACTGAGGAAGCAAGATCAACATAGAGCGTATCTTCATTCAAGATCCTGCTTATCGTTCCCTTTCCGCTTTCCATTTTCCGGACAAGCAATGTCAGTTCTTTTATTGCCTCTTTGAGATTATCGTACACGGCAGGGTCCTGAATAAACCTCGCCACTGTCCCCTTTCCCGTCTCAACCTTGAGCAGTATCGACTCGAGCATCCCTACAAAATCAGCGAGCTTTGCTATAGACACCTGACTGGTCTGAACAACATCCTGAATTTCTATCTGGGTCTTTCCCGTGATGGTGTCTTCCGCCTTCAGTCCTGCTGCTTCGTGCGAACCGGGCGTTATTTCCACATATTTGTCGCCCAGTAATCCGAGGGTCATTATGTTGGCCTGGGAGTCCTTTTTGAGGTAGGCAAGCGTACCCGTTTCAATTGACATTGCAATGTTGACCTTCTGCTGGATCGTAAAGTCAATGGACCTGACCGCGCCTATCTCAACGCCGGAAAACCAAACCGGAGAGCCTTCCCTCAATCCTTTTACATCGTTCACCATGGCATATACCATTACCCTCGGGCTGAATAATTTATCTATATTGCCGGCAAACATAACCGCCAAAAAAATAATTAACAGTGCGATCGTAACAACAAGGCCGACCTTGAGCTTTGCCCATTTGTGCTGTTTTACATAATCGTACATTCCTTCCCCCTGTTACAGAGTTTTTTCTGCTCCGTGGAGTTCTCCGGTAAATCTTCTTAACTGATGATCTCCTGTATTTGTGAGTGCAGCAATATCTCCGTCAAAGGCAATGTTCCCGTCTCTTACATACATGAATCGTTCCGCTACCTTGACGGCATCAGTCACCTTGTGCGTCACGAGAATAAATCCGGTCCTCTCCGAAGGCCTGCCCTGTGAAAGCTCCCTGATAAGAGCGCATATAGTATCAGCAGTGAGAGGATCGAGCCCTGTTGTTGCTTCATCATAGAGGACCATTTTCGGACAGCATCCTGCCAGGGATCTCGCAATGGCAACCCTCCTCTGCATCCCTCCGCTGAGTTCTTCAGGCATGAGATCGATGGCCTCTTCAATACCTAATTTACGCAGTAATGCTCTCACCTGCCCTTCAATTTCCGTCTCGGAAAAAAGGGAATACTCCCGTAAAAAAAAAGCGACATTTTCCTTTACATTTATCGAATCAAACAATGCCCCCTCCTGAAAAACAATGCTGAAGTTCAACCGGGCGTCCCTTAATGCAGACTCAGGCAGCACGGTTATATCCTGCCCCCCTATAAATATTTTTCCCGAATCAGGCCGTATAAGACCCAGAATCAATCTCAGGATGGTGGTCTTTCCTCCTCCGCTGCCTCCGAGAATAGCAATCTTTTCATGAAATCCCGCGCTGAAGCTGACATTATTCAGCACCACATTATTATTATAGCCAAGGGTGACGTTTTCAAATTGTATCATAGCAAAATGTTGTTGGTATTAAAGTCTTTCTTAGTATGACCCTTCATATGGGCATTCCCAGAATATAGAGCAAAGCCCTGGTCATCATAAAGTCCGATATGATAATACAGATCATGGACGCAACAACAGCAGTTGTCGTGGCCCTTCTCAGCCCCCGTGCACCGCCTCTTGCCGAAAGTCCCATATAGCAGCTTATGCAGGCTATGATATACCCGAAGATAAAGGGCTTTGAAATGCCTGACATGATATTTTCAAAATTCATTATCTCTTTAATCTGGCTCCAGTAAAAAGACCCGCTCTGATGACTGACAAAAACGGAGACATAGTATCCGCCAAAGAGGGAAACAGCGTCTCCTATCACGGTGAGTATGGGAAGCATGAACACCGCGCTGATGACCCGCGGAGTTACCAGCTTCTTAACAGGGCTGACACCGTGAACCCTCAGGATGTCAACCTGGTGACCGAGTATCATGGAGCCCAGTTCCGATGCCATGCCGGAGCCGGCCCTTCCCGCAAAGACAAGGGCTATGGCAACAGGCCCTATCTCTCTGATTATGGCCACTCCAACGATCTTCCCCGTATACATCTTGAGCCCCAGTTCAGCAAGTTCGGCCGAAATTTGCAGCGAGAGGGCCATGCCGATAAACAGTGATACGAGAACCACAATAAACAGGGACCCCGATCCCATATAATCCATCTGATCAACAGTTTCCCGGAAGTAGAAAGGCCTGCGAAGGATGCCCAGGAGTGCCTTCAGGGACATGACATAGAAGCTCTGGAGTCTGGCAATACGTTCTTTTACATTCATTATTTAACTTATGTTCAGTACAGGGGCATCTAAAATTATACTGATTTCCGTCCTTAATTGTTTGAAAAATTCCGGTAGCGGTCAGTGTGACGGAAGACAGGTCAGATTCATTCTGCTGTTTTGTAACGGTCAGCCTTTTATCAGGATACGCCCGAATATGAAAAATCTCTTGAGAAACGAGTTGAAAATCTCGCTTGGTTGCAAGAGCGAGCTGCATGAATACACATTATATAGTTGCCTCTGATTCTCCTCTCATGCATCAGTTCGTTGGCCGGAATTCACCGTTTTTGCATTAAAAAGGTTATCTTATATTTCTATTACAATATTTTAATTTACAAAATTTCCCAATAAGATTAGTATGTTCAATTACGTCTTTGTTCTTTACTTCATAAAATCTGTAAAAAAAACGGCCTTTATGATATAGTGTCTCAGTTAATTAAACTCTTGTTGGCAGATACTCTTTCTGTGATACTTTAGCAAAAATTTCTTTTGGGAGGAATGAGAATGGGAGGTTTAGGTTTCGGTTTTTTTGCTTCCAGCATAGTGCTCGGACTGGCAATCGGCTTTGTGCTGCAACGTGGACGTTTCTGTATGAATACGGCATTCAGAGACACTATTTTCATTCAGGATTACACACTGTTTCGCGGTTTTTTAATTGCCCTGATAATTATGATCGTCGGCGCCAATATCCTGAATGACCTGAAAATAATAACACTTGCGGTCCAGCCGTTCTGGCCCCTGGCAAATATAATCGGGGGCTACGTCTTCGGACTTGGTATCGTCATGGTTGGAGGCTGCGGCAGCGGGGTATGGTATAAGATCGGTGAGGGTCAGTTTAACTCACTCGTTGCGGTCCTCGGTTTTTTCCTGGGGATCCATATGACTGCTACAGGTATCCTTAACCCTGTTTACGAGCTATTGCGGGGCGTCATGGTGCCTATTGCAGGACATTATCAGCCCACATTATTTAATATATTTGGTGACAGCCTTGCCATCAAGTGGATAGTAATTGCCGTCGTAACGTTGGCCTTCGGTGCATATATTTTTACAGGCAAGCCCTTTTCAGCGCCAAAACAAAAAGGCCTTGAATGGCCGAAAGTAGGAGTGCTTCTGGGTATTCTCGGAGTGGCCTCTTTCTGGCTCGCGTCAGTATATGAAGGCTTTCCGCGGGGACTTTCTTTTACAACACCCACAGGGGAACTCTTCGGAACCATATTAACGGGCAATGCCATGTTACCAAAACACCCCCTCTCACGGGTGTTCCCGATGTACCAGCTCGGGCAATTCAAGATTACATGGGCATCTCTTTTTATACTGGCTGTACCTATTGGAGCGTACATCAGTGCAAAAATCCTGAAGGAGTTCAAGTGGAAGTCCCCCCCTGTTGACGAACTTCTCTCTGTCAGCCTCGGCAGCCTTATGATGGGCTTTGGAGCAACCGTTGCAGGGGGCTGTAATATCGGACAGGGGCTTACAGGTACTTCTACGCTTTCCATTGGAAGCATTGTTGCAATAATTTTTATCATTCTCGGAAACTGGACAATGGTTTATTTTAAATTCATCAAACCGATGCAGGACTAGCAGGTGTATGCAGAGAAACACAAGCTATGCAAATTGACGCGCGGAAACTCGGCATTGAGGAACTACTCAGGAAGTTAAAGGAAATACTGGCCTCTCAACACGGATGTGATGTGGATATTGATATTCTTCTCAGTACGACAGAGGATGCAAAGAAGATTACGGCGTTTGTGTCCATGTCGGGATGCACAGCTCATGTTGACAAAAATAATAATTACTATATAATGCATATATCAGGGACCATATGTTGCGCCTGATAAAACAAAGGGGATCATTTTCACGCAAAGGGGATAGCCCTCATAAATCATTTAAAAAGGAGGTCGACAAATGAAAAAGATGTTTGTTGTTGTTTTATCTGTTCTTTTCACAGCATCATGTCTTTTCCTGGTGTCCTGTAAGAAGGCTGAAGAAGTCGCTACAGATGTTGGGGAACAGGTAGAGAAAGCCGGAGAGGCTGTCTCCGATGTCGCTGAAGAAGCCAAGGAGGCTGTTGCCGGATATGGTGAAAAAGCCGAAGAGGCTGCTGCCGGCTATGGTGAAAAAGCAAAAGATGCTGCTGCCGGCTATGGTGAAAAAGCAAAAGACGCTGCTGCCGGTTACGGTGAAAAAGCAAAAGAATAAGCTGGTATCAACTAATACACCCTAGAACGTTCAAGATATTTATCTGTTTACATCCTTATTCGGGGCACTCCATGAGCTGCCCCGATTTTTTTCTCAGGGCAGCGGCGTTCATCTGTTGCAGAAACACGTATCCTGCACCACAAGATGCTCTCCATCAAAATAAATTGAATTTTATTATTATAGGAATATGAAATGTGCCCTCATCATTCCTGCCTGGGTACCGGAAGAAATATTTTCTTCCAAGGTCGCAGGCTCGCAGATTAACTACTGGCAGCCCCTTGGCACCCTCTACGTCGCAGCATCCGTAAAAAAAGCCGGACATGAGGTAAAATTTTTTAACGGCGCATTCATGTCCCATGCAGCATTGATAACAGAGGTCTCGCTTTTCAGGCCTGATATTGTGGGCATCTATTCAACGACATTCGGCTGGAAAAAGGCGGTCTTTACCGCTTCTGAAATAAAAAACAGCATCAATTCTGCATTCATTGCCGTAGGCGGCCCCTATCCCATTGCATTGCAGGAAAAGTGTCTTGATGATTCATTACATATCGACGCAGTGGTTACAGGAGAGGGAGAAATAACAATGGTTGAGATGATAAACAGGCTTGCCGGGGGAAAAAGTCTTGATGGAGTCAGCGGCACCGCATTCAGAAAAAACGGGGAAATAATAGTAAATCCTCCCCGTCCTCTTATTAATGATGTTGACTCCCTTCCCTTTCCTGCACGTGAACTCCTCGGGAAAGCCATGGACTATATTCCTCCTCCGGCTACGTATAAAAGAAGGCCTGTTGCAGTCATGATCACATCAAGGGGGTGTAACAGGCGGTGCCTTTTCTGTTTTCAGATTGACAAAAACAGAGAGCAGGGGATCCGTTTCCGCAGTGTTGATAACGTCATGGATGAGATTGAATTGTGCCTTCAGCAGGGATACAGGGAAATAAAATTTATTGATGATACGCTTGCCGGTAATTATGACAGGGCCATGGAGATCGCAAAGGAGATTAAAAGAAGAAAACTTGATTTTTCGTGGTTTGCATCGGCCTGTGTCCATCAGGTGGATTTCCCCCTGTTAAAGGCATTTAAGGAAGCAGGCTGCTGGGCAATCCTGTTCGGAGCTGAAAGCGGCGTGCAGAAAAATCTTAATGCAGTAAGAAAAGGGATCACCGTTGACCAGACGCGAAAGGCCGTCAGGGCGGCCAAGGATGCAGGGTTGATTGTCTCTACCCCCTTTCTCTTTGGCATTCCGGGGCAGACCTTTGAGGACGGGCTTAAAACGATCGAATTTGCCTGTGAACTGAATCCGGACATTGCCAACTTTCATGCCCTTACCCCGTTTCCCGGGACCGAGCTGTATGATAACATTGAAAAATACGGTACAATGTCCGGAGACCTTGCAGACTATACCTATCAGGGAGCTGCGTTTGTCCCCTATACAATGACACGGGAAGAAATTGCACAGCTCCGGCAGATGGCCTTCAGGAAATTCTACTCACGACCGGGATATATTATCAAAAAAATACTCGCCTTAAGAAATATCAGTGATATAAAGGCGTATACAAGCGGAGCACGGAGTTTATTCTGGATGTGGGTAAAGCATGATATCTTCCGTCGCAGTGAGAGCAAGGGGTAATGTGTGTTGTATATTCGCCCTGTTATGCCCTATAATCTTCAGGAAATCGTCAGCCGGTAAAAATCTTATGATAAAAGGAGAATGCAATGTCATCGGATGTAAATGATTTAACCATTCATTTTGAGGAAGATACTATCGTTAAAGTAAAGGAGCTTGACAAGATAATACTTTCCAAAGGCGCATGGGCAACAATTATATTCAAATATCAGCAGTGGGACGCGAAAAATGAAAAATACGGAAAAGTCGGCTATAGCATCCGGCGGTATCAGAAAAGGAACGACAGGTACAGCCAGAAATCAAAATTCAATATATCCAGCAATGAACAGGCTCATAAGATCATTGAAGCCCTTCAGAAATGGACAGCAGAAACGGACGAATAATCCCTGCACCAGAAAACACATAATTCCCGGCATATTTTTTCATCTTTCCCTTGTCTGGATTCGTGTATGAATATACCTGGCAATTTCGTCATTTTTTTGACACGGC
>JBFKMY010000074.1:0-9351 GCA_041629615.1 Thermodesulfovibrionia bacterium
ATTTATCTTTAGTCCCCGGGATAAATTCCCTTATCGGACAGGTACTTGTCTCTCTGATGCGTGTCTGCAGTCTCATAATGTGTCTTATACTATAGGTATGAGGGATCATTTAAAAAAAAATTTAAAGGATTCCATTGATGTGCCGATAAAGATGAGAAGAGACTGCAGACGTGTTCAGGAGAGAGAATAATGAAGATCAGAAACAGACCATATAATTCATTCAGATTATTTGTGCTCACTGCAGTAGTGCTCCTGTCGGCGACGGTCACTGACTCCTTCTGTGAAGGGACAGGAGTGAAGACAAAAAAGGAGTTCTGCGATGCTGTTAATCTCAAATTTAAAGAATTTCAGTGGAACAGCATAATCTGTAATCCAGACCGGTGGGACGTATTCGATTATTCGAGCAGCGGGAATCCTCTCCTGTACCAGGAATTCGGCTTTAATAATCCCGGCAATGACGGCCCGGTGAATCTTGTCCTGTGCGGAGTTCACGGCGATGAACCGTCGGCGGTGTATCAATGCTTCAATCTCGTCCGTGATATTGTATATGATAATCCCCTGGCAGCGAAGCATCTGAAAATAGTCATTGCTCCCATAGTAAACCCGGATGGGTTTTTTTTAAATACAAGGCAGAACGCAGACGGAGTTGATCCCAACAGAAACCTGCCGACCCGGGACTGGCACATGCACGCCCACAAAGTGTGGACGCGTCATAACAGGGATCCCCGGAAATATCCCGGAGACAGCCCCGGTATAGCGGCCGAAGCCAGACTGCAGACATACCTGATCGAAAAATATCAACCCGATAAAGTTATTTCCTTTCACGCACCGCTGGGGTTTCTTGATTTTGACGGGCCGGGAGACCGGAAATATTATGATCTTGTTCGTGTGGAGAAACGGGCACGGCATCTGGGATTAAGCATGGAATCGGACACAAAAAAGTTCCTGAAATTTGTTGATTACCGTTTCTATCCCGGATCATTGGGGAATTATGCCGGAAACGAGAGAGAAATTCCGACCTATACACTGGAACTTCCCACCGCCTTTGCATCAAAAGCCCATGATTACTGGACGATTATGCGTGTGGCCCTTATCAATGCGCTGGGGTATCACATATATGAAGGAGAGGAGCGTCATCCCCTTTCCCGGGTACAACAGCAGCTGGATCATGCAGAAGATCCGGAACTGGAGATCTTCGACATTATAGAAAACCCTGTCACGTCCCAATCCGATAATGCAGGGACACACCTGCACGGGTCATAAAACATCACAGAGGGCTCCCGTAAATCAGTGCATCGACAATAACTGATCCCTTAAATATTTCCCGGTGTTTCTTTGTCTTTCATCATATCACGTATTGTCTCTACCAATGTTTTTAATTCCTTATTTTCCTTTTCCAGCTCTGACACCCGGGTCTTGAGGTCATCACTTAATACCCTTAATTCTTCCACTGCCTTTGCTTTTTCCCCGGCCTCAGAGAGTGTTGCATTCAACTGTGCAACTAAGCTTTCTGCTTTGTCCTTTTCCCTGGTGACCGTTTCTATTTGTGTCCTGAGGGACTGATTTTCCTCTTTCAGGGCAGCCATACTGCTTTCATATTCTCCAATCAACTCCTTATATTCCGCTTCTTTGCCCTCTGTATCAATTCCTTCTGCTTCTTCCGCCTGCGCTATCCTGTCTTCAGCTTCAGACAGGGCAATTTTGAGCTGGGCGATTTCATCTTCCGCACCGGTTTTTTCCCCCTGGACCTTTTGCATCTGAGTTTTTAAACTCTGGTTTTCATTTTCAAGGGCAGAAATCCTGGCAGTATATTCATCACCCGATGCCTTCAACTGCGCTACCATGCCCTCCATCTTCTTCCTCTCTGCATGGGCGTTGTCCAATTGCTGCTTTACGGCCAGATTTTCATCAATAATTTTCTGATCTTCCCTGCTTTCTCCCTCGGCCTTTTTCACTATAGCGGAGAGTTCTTTATTTTCATTTTCAATTTTTTCAACTTCCTGCAGGGCCGTCTGAAGCAGTTGTTTTAACTCCGGTTTCTTTTCTTTCTTTTTTCCCTTTGTGGCATATCCGATTAATAATCCAATCACAAGACTGACTATTATTACGATAACTAACTTCCTGTTCTCTTCCATTATCAATCCTCCTCATCAGGGGCTTTATTGTTTCTACAGGGCCTGCTGCGCACTTAACTCCGACGTACAATTGGGGCAGCGGGTTGCCTTTATGGGAATAGCTGTGAAACAGCGGGAGCACTCCTTTGTTGTCGGTTCAGCAGGGGCAGCTTCTTCCTGCTTTTTCATTCTGTTCATTCCTTTTACTACCATGAAAATCGCAAATGCAACAATGAGAAAAGATATGACAGTGTTTGCAAATAATCCATAGTTTATAGAGACTGCTCCCGCACTCTGCGCTTCAGCAAGGGTCGAAAAGGGTCCTGCCGTTGTCCCTTCCTTTATGATGAGAAAGAGGTTTGAAAAATCAACTCCTCCAAGTAAAAGGCCGATGGGCGGCATGATCACATCACTGACAAGAGATTTAACAATAGTGGCAAACGCAGCACCGATAACAATGCCCACAGCCATATCAACCACATTGCCGCGCATGGCAAACTCCTTAAATTCCTTAAACATGGTATGCCTCCTTTCAAGGGTCGAAACCCCGGTGTGTTTTAATAATCAGTTCTTATATATTTTTAATTAAATGACATTATATCAGAGGCAAAGTCATTGTCAAGTTTCTTTCAGTGAGGAAAACAGCGGTGTTCATCTGTTTCCTGAAAGAAGAAGACGATTACTTGTAAGGAATGCCTTTTCCTGATATTATTCCTCCTATGGTATCCCGTTGATGTGTCAATGAGATAAGGAGAAAATGACAATGAAAATCAAGAAAGCGTCTATTATCAGGGCAGCAGGAAATAAGCCAAAAGTCATTGAAGAATTTATCGGAAGGGTCAATACTGAAACGGATGAAATAAGTATTGCCCGCATGAAAAGCCCCGGGGGCTGGATGGAACCCGGGCAGGCTCCTGAATTTAATGAATATACCCTGGTGTTAAAGGGGGTTCTCAGGGTCAAAACAAAAGCGGACGAATTTGACATTCATGAGGGGGAGGCCTTTATTGCCCGGGCAGGGAAATGGGTCCGGTACAGTACTCCCCATCCTGAAGGTGCCGAGTATATAGCAGTATGCTGTCCGGGTTTTTCTCCTTCCCTTGTTCACAGAGACGATACGCAATAATCCTGCCTGAAGCGTACGTTATCCCGGAGGATCATATCTCCGTACACATTGTTGTGATTTGCATTACAGAGGCATCCCTCAGTTTCTTCTATTATATAGCTGTGAGTGCAGCATGGTAGAGGGAACAGTCAGAAAAGTTATTTGCATATATGGACGCAGATAATTATGAAAGTATAAAGGGAGGCAGTGATGACAAAGTTAATCGATAATCTCAGTCTGGCCTGCAGCAGACTGCGTTTATTTAAGCGGGCCGTAGATGCTTCAAAAAAAACGGTACAGATAGAGGCCAATTATGCCAAGGCACTTCTCCAGGGTAATTCTTTTGAGAACATGGGCATGTTCAAGGAAGCAATCAAGGCGTATAAGCAGGCAGTGCGGATTGAACCCCGTGACGCGGAAGCAAATTATAACCTCGGGAACGCATACATCAATGTGGGCATGTACAAAGAGGCAATAGAAGCCTTTAAAGCGGCGGCACGTATAAATCCCCTTGACGCAAAGACGTATTATAGTCTGGGCAATGCCTATGGTAAATTAGGCAATTATAATGCTGCAATATCCACCATCAGGCGGACCTTACAGATAAGGCCCACAATGTCCGGAGCCCATAAAAGTCTCGGCATTTACTATGGCATGATAGGCATGTATAAAAAGTCAAGGGAATTACTCAGTCAGGCGGTAAAAATGGAGCCCCATAATGCAAGTGCACGATATAACCTTGCAATTGTATGTCTGGAACTGAAAGAAAGAAATGATGCAGTAAAACAATATAATATTTTGAAGAATCTTTCCCCTCCCGTAGCCGATAAGTTGTCCAAAGTGCTTCAGAATTAATCCGGTATCCTGTCTCCATAATTCCATCGGGCAGGGAAGTCAGGAGTGTCCAAATTTAATACTCAAACAGCCACACTGCCTGCCGGTATTGTTGATGCGCCTTTTGTTATAATGAATCCATAATGCCCCCTGGATTTTTTAAAAAGAAAATAGAGAATATTTTGCCCGGTAAAGTATCAACCGGGAGGGAAGAATTCTTTTGCTACGGGTTTGATGCCTCTTCCACAGAAGGGACTCCCCTGGCGGTTGTAAGACCGGTTACAACAGATGAAGTATCAGAAGTAGCTGCATTTTCCTTTACAACTGAAATTCCCATTGTCCCGAGGGGAGCGGGAACGGGAATGACGGGAGGCGCCGTTCCGTTACAGAATACGGTAATACTGTCTCTTGAAGGAATGAACCGGATCATCGATATTGATGAAAAAAACATGATTGCTGTCGTTGAGCCCGGGGTCATCAATTCCCATTTACAGGAGAGACTGGAGGACAGGGGCCTTTTTTATCCGCCCGATCCTGCAAGTATGAAATTTTGTACGCTGGGAGGGAACGTTGCGGAAAATGCCGGGGGTCCGAGGGCCATAAAATATGGCGTAACGAGGGACTATGTCCTGGGTCTGGAAACAGTGCTTCCGGACGGCAGGGTCTTAATCACAGGGGGAAAAACATATAAGGGAGTAGTCGGCTATGACCTGACAAAGCTACTCGTCGGTTCTGAGGGGACCCTTGGAATCATCACCAAGATATTCCTGAAGATAATTCCATTGCCCGAAGAAACGGTCACCCTGTTGTGCACATTCTCAAAACTGGACAATGCAGCGGAGACCGTCGGCAGAATTACCTCCACCCTAACACCCCGGACCCTTGAATTCATGGACAATGAGTCCATTCGTGCTGTTGAAAATTACCAGTCATTCGGACTCCCCGTTGATGCAGAGGCCCTGCTGTTGATCGAAGTTGACGGACCACGCGCAGAGGTAACAGCCGATGCCGAAAAAATTGCATCAATCTGCACGGCGCTGCAGGGAAATGTCAGCATTGCAGGGGACAGGTTTTCAAAGCAGCGTCTGTGGGATGCACGGCGGGCCATATCACCTGCCCTGTACCATATAAGACCGACAAAGATAAATGAAGATATTGTTGTTCCCCGCGGAAGGGTCCCCGAGATGCTCCGGGAATTAAGGGAAATTGCAAATAAGAATAATATAATAATTGCAAACTTCGGTCATGCCGGTGACGGAAATATCCATGTCAATGTGATGACGGACAAAAATGACCATGAGGAATACACACGGGCCAGGGATTCAATCAAAGACATTTTTGAGGCTGCACTGAGACTTCAGGGAACCATTTCCGGGGAACACGGCGTAGGGCTCACAAAAAAAGAGTTTCTAAAAATGGAGCTTTCAGATGTAAGTATTGACATCATGAAGAAAATAAAGAATGCCTTTGATCCCAAGGGGATACTTAATCCCGGCAAGATATTCCCTCATGACGGGAAATAACCTGCAAACCGGAGAGGCTTTAAATTTTCCCTGTGCTTCGGCTAAACTATCATCTTAACCGGATTCTGGGAAAAGGAAATATAAAACATGGGAGCGTACAATCATGAGATTAATTTTAAAAGAGGACGTTAAAAATCTCGGTCCGATAGGCAGTATCGTGGAGGTGAAGAACGGTTACGGAAGAAATTATCTAATACCGAGAAATCTTGCAGTGGAGGCAAACCAGAAAAACTTAAAACAGTTTGAACATGAGAAGAAAATTATCCTTGCTAAAGCAAAAAAGCTCAAGCAGTCAATGGAGGACTTCGCTGAGCAAATATCCAGGCTGACGATCAGCATAGAGGCCAAGGCCGGGGAAGAGGATAAACTGTTCGGTTCTGTGACCGGAAAAGACATAGCCGAAGCGATTGCAAAGCAGGGTATTGAAATTGATAAACGCAAGATCCAGCTTGAAGAGCCAATAAAACGTCTCGGCTCGTACGACGTCGCTGTCAAAGTCCATCACGATGTGACGGCTTCTGTCAAAGTCGAAGTGGTAAGGTCAGTCCCGGAAGACGTTCAGGAATAAACTCAATGCTTGAACCCCTCAGGAATAAAAAAGGGTTTGAAGACGGACCGGCAAAACCGCTGACCAGTTACGATCGTTTACCGCCGCAGAATATTGAGGCGGAGCAGTCCGTTCTCGGGGCCGTCCTTATTGAAAATGAGGCCATCGGTACTGTTATTGAACACCTGGGTCCCAATGACTTTTACAAGGACTCCCATAAAAAGATATTCCTCTCCATGCTTGAGCTCTACGAAAAGAACGATCCCATTGATTTAATCACTCTTACAGATCTATTAACACGCAAAGAGCAGATTGAACAGGTGGGAGGGGCATCGTATCTGAGCGCAATCGTCAGTCTGGTGCCCACGTCGGCAAATGCCAGGTACCATGCCAGGATAGTCAAGGAAAAGGCCATATTAAGGAACTTGATAACCACGGCCACCGAGATTATTACCACAAGTTATGACACTGAGCAGGACGTACATGAACTGCTGGACCTGGCAGAATCCAAGATATTCATGATCTCGGAAAAGGCCATACGGCAGACATATGTGCATATAAAAAATGTAGTCAAAGATACCATTGAGCTTGTTGATAAGCTTTTTGACAAGAAGGAGCGTATAACGGGTCTGGCAACCGGCTTTGATGCACTTGATGAGGCAACAACGGGCTTTCATCCGGGCGATTTAATAGTAATCGGTGCACGGCCCGGCATGGGCAAGACCGCATTCTGCCTGAACATAGTCACCCACGCTGCGATCGAGGAAAAAATACCCATAGCTGTTTTCAGCCTTGAAATGACAAAGGAGCAGCTTGTCTTAAGAATGTTGTGCTCTGAAGCAGAAGTTGATTCAAAGGCCGTACGTTCAGGCTATCACAGCAAGGAGGATTACAGAAAACTTGTTAATGCAGCCGGAAAGCTTTCGGAAGCCCCCATCTATATAGATGATTCTTTTAATTCCGTGCTCGATATCAGGGCAAAATCAAGAAGGTTAAAGGCAGAACACGGGTTAGGTCTTATCGTGGTGGATTATTTGCAGCTTATGAGCGGCGCGGGTACCCATATTGCAAGGGAACAGGTCATTTCCGATATATCACGGTCCCTGAAGGCACTTGCAAAGGATTTATCAGTGCCTGTAGTCGTCATCAGTCAGCTGAACAGGAGCTGTGAGTTGAGGGGAGATAAAAAAAACCCCATAATTGCTGACTTGAGAGAGTCAGGGGCCATAGAGCAGGACGCTGATATCATATTGTTTCTCTACAGGGATGAATATTATAAGAAACAGGATTCCCAGAAGAAAGGGGTCGCTGAACTCGATATTGCAAAGCAAAGGAACGGGCCTACAAAAGTAGTTGATCTCGCATTTATGGAAAAATATACAAAATTCAAAAATCTCGCCGATTATGAGTATCACGAATTTTGACCATGCTGTGAACAGGCTGCCGGGGAAAGGCTGGATATGCCCCGGTGGCGTAAAAGACCTTTGGCGGATGACACCATGATGCGACACCCTGCTGTTTCCGGACAGTTCTATGAATCATCTCCTGCAAGACTCGCCAGACAGGTAAAGGATTGTATTGAAGACGGCATTAACAAAGAAAAGGTGACAGGGCTGGTCTCGCCTCATGCCGGATTCATGTATTCCGGCAGGGTTGCCGGTGCGGTGTATTCAAGGATAAAAAGTCCGCGCACTTTTATCCTGATCGGTCCGAACCATACGGGCCTTGGAAGCCCTGTCTCCATGATGGTGTCGGGCACATGGCAAGTACCTACAGGAGAATTGAAGGTTGATGAGCGTCTTGCCGGAAAGCTGAAAAATTATGCTGAAGTCATCACAGAGGACCCCCGTGCCCATCAGATGGAACACTCCCTTGAGGTGCAGCTTCCCTTTATTCTCCATTTTTTCCCTGATGTTTCTATTGTCCCCATAACCATGATGCCGGTGTCTCTCGATATGTGCAGGGCCGTTGGAGAAGCCCTGACCGAGGCGGTGAAAGATGCGGAATACCCGGTGACACTTGTAGCAAGTTCTGATATGAGCCATTATGAAACAGATTCAGCAGCAAGGAAGAAAGACGGGAAGGCGATCGAAAGGATAATGGCCATGGATCCTGAAGGACTGTTTAACACGGTGAGAGAAGAGGACATTAGCATGTGCGGCGTAAATCCTGTTACGGCCATGCTCTTTGCGGCACGTGCCCTGGGCGCTTCAGAACCGGTGCTTGTAAGCTACATGACATCAGGTGAAGTCAGCGGAGATTATGATTCTGTTGTCGGCTACGCTGGTATACTGGTAAAATAGCATTTCATGCATACAGCACGCTCTCATCAGGTCAGACCATCCTGAATCCTGATGACCGCATCACAGCCTCGCTTGAAAAAAAATATTATTATATTTATATTAAAGATTCTTATCATGATATAATTGAATTCAGGGAGGGTCAATGAGCACTAAAACTGTCGGTATGCTATTTCTCGTAGTATTCGTTGCTTTCATTGCCGCGGGTGTAACGGAGAGGACCACGTCCGCACAGGAAAAAGCAGAAAAAAAAATAGATGATTCGTGTATCACTTCACAATGCCATGCAAACGTTGGAACGGAAAAATTCATTCACGGCCCCATTGCTGAAGGTCAATGCATCGTGTGTCATGGCAACTCGCCAAAACATAAGGACAATCCTGATAAGTTTAAATTTGGCATGATAGACAATCTGGCCCAGATTTGTTATTCCTGCCATGAGAAATTCAAGACGAGCAGTTTTACGCACAGTCCGGTTGAAGAGGGTGAATGCATTGCCTGTCACAGTCCCCACTCATCTCAATATAAATTTCAGCTTCTGGCAAAGGGAGGTGAGCTCTGTTTTTTTTGTCATGATGAGGACCTTGTGGCAGGGGAATTCGTGCACGGACCAGCTGCAGTCGGAGGCTGTGTCGCATGCCATGATCCCCATACTGCCGATTACGCAAAAAATCTGAGGGCCGAGGGGCCAAGCCTCTGCTATATGTGTCATACGGACAAAGCAGAAACTATTCATAGTGCGGAATTTATTCATCAACCGGTATCAGAGAACTGCGTGAGCTGCCACAATCCCCATTCGGCTGAGAAACAGTTCATGCTTATATCCGAGTCACCGGACCTGTGTCTGACCTGTCATGAAGACAAAAAGGAGCAGTTGAAAACCGTAACGTTCAAGCACGGGGCACTGGAAACAGACAGGTCAGATCGG
>JBFKMY010000075.1:0-9276 GCA_041629615.1 Thermodesulfovibrionia bacterium
AAAGAGGGGATTAAAGAACAATACCTGAAATTTCTGGAAAAACAGTTGAGGGAGAAATTTTCATTTGAAGGGGTCCCTCTGGAAATGTATGTCCGGGAGAGAAAGAAACCGAAACAGGGTCACTGATATATGTATCTCATTAAAACAATCGGCAGCAGTATAACGTCTTTTTTCAGGGATGAGTGTCTGTATCTGGCCGCTTCAATTGCGTACTTTCTCATCGTGTCCCTTGTCCCCTTAAGTATTCTTATGGTCGCCCTCTTTGGCTACATCCTCGGAGGCAATCAGGACCTGTATAATTTTTTGCTTTCCCGGCTGATTAATTTTTTTCCTTCCGTTACGTACGAGATAACGAATGAAATCAAAAACCTTGTTACCTATAAGGGGATCAGTTTCATAACATTATTTATTTACGGGTTTCTCGCGCTGCAGCTTTTTTATTCTGTGGAGCATGCCATGGATGTTATCTTCAAGGTGCCAAAGAAAAGGCATTTCCTGCTCTCTTTATTCTGGACAGTATTTATTGTGACGCTGGTGATAATATTCTGGTTGATTTCCTTTACCGTAAGTTCTGTTGCCGGCATATTCCGGGGACATCCGATGAATGTGTTAGGTGTTGAAGTAAGTTATAAGGCGGGCATATTATTAAAATATGTTGCCCCCTTTGTGCTTGTGCTCCTGACGTTTACCACTGTCTATAAAATCGTGCCCCACGTAAGGGTACACACGAAGAACGCCTTTGCCGGCGCAATGCTTGTCACCCTGCTGTGGGAGCTTGCCAAGCATCTCTTTACATGGGCCGTTAAAAATGTTGCCTATATAGGAACAATATACGGTTCACTGACAACGTTTATCCTCTTCCTCTTGTGGATGTACTATTTTTCATGTATATTCCTTTTAGGCGGAGAATTTGTAAATAGTTTAAGCAGGGAAGAGTGATGCAGGAGTTACTGGGAAAGGAAGTTGACGTCACTACATTTGAGACTGTGTACAGGGGTGTCCTGATTGAAATCGGCCTCCATGATGTGCATATTCAATCTGAGACAGGGTGGATTGTGGTACCCGTTGACAAGATTGTGGATATAAAGGCCGTGTAGGGGCGGGGTCCTCCCGCCCCTACATTGCGAGGTCTGCTTCTATATTTACGGAAATGTCAACATCCTTGCCGACCATGAACCCCTTGTTTTCCATGGGCTCATTCCATGTCATTCCAAAATCTTCACGATTGAGCACGGTATACGCGGTAATCCCTATGCAGGTTTCACCAAAGGGACTTTTAACCGGGCCTGATATAACTGCGTCCAGTTGTACCGACCGGCTCACACCGTGTATGGATAATTCGCCGCGTACCTTGCAGCTGCTGAAGCCTGTGATCTCCGTCCCTGTACTTCTGAAGGTGATCTTCGGAAAGGTCTTTATATCAAAAAAGTCCCCGCTCCTGAGGTGGTCATCCCGTTTTGGTATGCCCGTTATTATACTCGATACTTCGATCTCCATTTCAACGGACAGCGTGCTCATATCCCCGGGGTCTAAGTGTACAGTGCCGGTGACTTTATTTAACTGTCCGTGAACATGGGCAACCATCATGTGACCTATTGAAAAAGATCCAACTGAATGGTCAGGATCAATAATCCATCTGGACATGGCAGTTCCTCCGCTCATTAATGTATGAAACACTGGGGGTCTTCGCTGAGAATATCACCCTGCCCCCGGGTGTTAGAATAGGCATACGCAATGGCCCTGCAGCCCCTGCATTGGGCCCACTTGTTACAGGACCCGCACCTTCCCTTGTACTGGCTGCGGTCCCTCAATGAATTAAGGACATCCGACGTTGACCATACCTCACGCAGCGAATCTTTCTGTATGTTGCCGATCGGTACAGGGAGCCGTCTGCAGGGCAGGAGCGTTCCGTCGGGGAGGATGGTAAGCCCCGATATCCCGGCGGCACATCCTCCCAGGGCGATGTCTCCCTCGTCAGTGTCTTCATGTCTTCTTCCTGACTGTGAGGCAACAGGATCTCCGGTTACCAGTTTAAGTCCCTTCATATCGGTGGAAAATATTTTCTCGTAGAGATGTTTCACCTCTTCTGTTTTCAACATTTCCTTCACCAGTGTTTCCCCCCTGCCTGAAGGCACGAGCCGTGAAAACCCCAGTTTTTGCACGCCGAGCGCTGATGACAACCGGAACATGTCCATAAAATGACCGGCATTTATAGAGGACAGGGTAACATTAAGGGTCACTTCCATTCCGGCATTGAGGAGGTTCTGTACGCCCCGGAGGGAGGCGGAAAAACTGTTCCTTCCCCTGATTGCCTCATGTATTTTTTCCGGACCTTCAATGCTGACCTGTACCCCCTGAACATTGAAATCACGAAGTCTCCTGGCCCGGTCGCTATCAATAAGCGTGCCGTTTGTCAGTATATATATCTCAAACTCCCTGCGGCGAAATTCATAAAGGACATCGAAAAAATGGTTGAGCATAAAGGGTTCTCCCCCGGTTATGTTTACACTTGGAGAAAAGCTTATGCCATAGGTTTTCATCCATATACTGAGCGTTTCCGATATTTCGTTTACCGTGTTTTTTATCTGCGGAAGCGTCATCTCTTCCCTGTTCGTCCCTGTCTGGTAGCAGTGGGTACAGTGAAGGTTACATTTCTCCGTCAGATGCCACTGTATAAAAAAATCAAAGGAACTATTTATTGACATTGCTTTACACGAAAAGACATTTATGCATTTTTCATAAGGGAACGGATAAAAAAAGATATGGCAGATACCATGGCGCCCTGTGTGCACTTACAGGTACTGCCATATCTGTATCTTTGTTGCTTGACCAGCAACTATGTGCTCTTTCAGCCCTTTCATTTGTGGCATATCTTTCCGGGATTCTCTTTGGCTCTCTTTTTGCGTCCACCCCAGAAATCGGCCTCCCTCAAAAGGGCCTTTTTGCTCAAAGGCTTTATCATCCGGTCTCACCTCCTTTCAGGCCAACAAAGCAAATTGAAATGTCACACTATTGCTGTTGCCCATAGAACAATCATATCAGTTTGTAATTACTTGTCAAGGAGTGTATACGTCAAGGACTTTTTCACATTGGATTTCCGGAGAGGAGGTGATGACGGAGCTTCTCATGTTATAAGGCAGGATTTGTTGAGATGGTGCTGAATATTTACAGAGAAGAGCCAGCGGCAGGATTGAATAACTGACCATGCTGTCCGTTTTACTTGACCCTTTTTATACAGCCGGACCTCAGCATCAACTGGCGCCGCATTTCCTGTTTCTTGCGTTTCTTCTCCGCGAGAGAGATTTTGATGTTTGCGTATGTCTTCAGCAACTCCTTCAATTTAGCAGAAACAGTGTTTTTTGTTAACTCGCTCACGTCATCTCCTTTTCTCAGGGGATTAATGCATACTCTGGCATACCCCTCTCTCTTAACGGATTATTGTGCTATATCTTTAATCCGGAGAATGCCGGGAAATTCTGCTTCGGGGTCAATCATATACATCCCGTATGATACTCCCTGTGCTGATAAGTGATATATGTCATTTTTCCGTCTATGAACAGTCATTGATTTGTGTGTTTCATTAGCAACAACAATCAGGAATCCTTTTATTTCAAGAGGTTTATTTGTGGCATTGATTTTGCAAATCTGTTGTCCTGAAATAAGCGGCCGTGCTGCTAAATCACATAATTGGAGGAAACTACATGACAGAAATTCACAGGAGCAGCAGGTGGACAGTCCTGGCGGGGGCCCTGATTGTCCAGGTCATCCTCGGTACAGTGTATGCATTCAGTGTCTTTGTTAAACCCCTTGAGATGGAATTCGGCTGGGACCGCACCACTACGCAGTGGGCATTTTCCATTGCCCTGCTGACCTTTGCCGTGGTCATGATTCCTGCAGGCCGGCTTCAGGACAGAATCGGACCCCGAAAGGTTGCATCTATAGGCGGCATCCTGCTGGGGCTGTCATTTCTGCTCGGTTCTGTGCTGGTCGCAGCAGACAGGCCCTGGTCGCTCTATTTGACCTATGGCGTTCTCGGCGGTGCAGGGATTGGCTGTGCCTATGTATGCCCTATCGCCGCTTCAATGAAGTGGTTTCCGGACAAGAAAGGGCTGGTTACCGGTCTGTCGGTAGCAGGGTTCGGTGCGGGTGCGCTCTTTTTTGCAGGTCCTGCGTCATCGCTTCTTTTACCGCCCGGGTCTGAAGTCGAATCAATGGGCCTCTCGCGGATTCTCCTTGTCGCACTGGGCATTTCTCAGGGAAGTGGATTCGGCATCGGATGGAAAATGTTTTTTATTCTTCATGGTCTGACAAGCGCTGTTGCCGTTCTTCTGGGCGCGTCCATGCTCAAAAACCCCGAACCGGGATGGATACCGCCGGGATGGAATGCTGATCAGGCCTCCAAAAGCGCCCACGGCGAGACTGAATGGTATGTTATGCTGAATACGCCGCTTGCCTGTATGATGTGGATCACATTTATTTTCGGGGCCACATCAGGACTGATGGCAATCGGTCAGTGGAAGCCTTTGATGAGCACGATCCTGAATGGAAAGACCTTTGCCCCGGCCTGGATGGGCGGATTCGGACGTTTCATCGAACCCGTCGGCATCCTGGCCATTTTTAATGCCATAGGCCGCATCTTCTGGGGAAAAGTCAGCGACCTTATTGACAGACCGCGCGCCATGATGATCATGTTCCTTGCCCAGGGGATGGCCTTTATGCTCCTTATCAATGTTGACTCGCACATAACCGTCTTTCTTGCGTCAGCCTGGGTGGGACTGAATTTCGGGGGTATCTTTGCCCTCTTTCCGTCGGCAACGGCCGACTACTTTGGCACGAAAAATTTCGGCATGAACTACGGCTGGATATTTACCGCCTACGGAGTTGCCGGGATACTGGGACCTGTCGTGGGAGGAGTGCTTTATGATGCAACACAGGCATATGTAATAGCCTTTGTTTTTGCCGGCATCCTGTGCTTTGTTGCTGCGGGATGTTCCGTGGTAATATGGAGTCTGGCAAGAAACAGGTACAACAGCCATCTGCAGGGGCGCGAAATCGCGGCCCTGCAGGAAATACAGCATCAGCAGTCCATGGCCGAACGCCTCATGGCTCCGGCAACCGCAACGGTGAACAGTGAGTGTACCACATAATGCGAGAGAGGGGGGACGGGAACTCCTGCACCCCCGAGGGAGAACTTTTATTCTTGCAATCGTGCAGGGCACAGCTTATCATAATGTCAGGGCAGGGAAACGTTTATTATCAGAAAGGGACGTTCCGGGAAATACGTGAAGTGCATGCACGTTCAAGTTTCAACCGGATTATACCGAATGCAAAAGAGTAATAAGATAATCCGAAAAGGCGTACAATAAAAAACGGGAAGGAGCACTATGTTTAATAAATGGGCAGTCAATGGAGAAAATATCAAGACCGATGGCAACGGCAAGAATGAAGAGAGCAAGAGAGAGGGAAAAGAGGTCATGAACGAGGAAGCAAAAACGAAAACAGTGATTGCTCACGTCAGCAATACCGGGGTCAATAAAATATTAAAGGGGAGTAAATTAACGGGAGATATTAATGTAACCTGTGATCTGGAACTGAGCGGAGACGTTGAGGGGAACATAAAGTCAGTTCAGGATTCCAATATCGTAATAAAGGGGACCTGTAAGGGAAACATCGAAACAACGGGGGGAAGTGTTGATATTGACGGAGAGTTAACAGGTGGAAATATTACCGCAGGAAAAAATGTAACAATCTCGGGTGCATTCAAGGGAGGAGAGGTAAAGGCAAAGGGAAAGATATATGTCGATGGCACCTTCAACGGCAAACTGGACGGCAGCGAGATCGAGATTGGCCCCCATGCCCAGGGCAAGGGGGAGGTCCTTTACAAAGACTATATTTCCATTTCACGGGGGGCCAAAGTCGAAGTGCATATCGCCCAGGTCCAGGAAGGACTGAAAGCAGTAAAGGATTCAGCCGAGAAAAAAGTTGTTGATATGAAGCCTCCCGCAAAAGAGAAGGACGAGAAAAAATAGGTATGTGCCAGCCGGAGGCACGGGAATTATATCTTTAATGTGCTGTTTATCAGCGCTGTTATTTCCTGGAGTTCACGTTTTTCAAGGGTGATGGGGATCTTTGATTTTTTATCCTCAATGACGGTATGTATCTTCTCGATCAGATGAGGGAGTGCCTGATCCGATACCCGGAGTTTTCTTATTGTTTTATCTTTGCCCGTAGCCCGGTAAAGGTATTCAAGTAATTCCTCCAGGTCCTCTAAGCTCAGGAGCAGTCTGAATGACTGCAGGGCAGGGGTGCCGAGGGTGATGCAATTATCTGCCTGCGAAAAGCTGAACACCCAGGAATCAATTTCTTTTATCACGTGCCCGTCAGCGGATTGCCTGCTTTTTGCACTTGCCTCTTTTGTCATTGCCTTCCCTTTTGTTTCACCATCATGTGCCCTTTTGGAACTCATTATAAACGCTTCGGTGATAAAGGAATCATCGGCGATGTAGCCGCATATGCACTGCTTTTCCAGATCGAACTTATTATTGCCGCATGACGGACAGGTAAGGTTTGCAGGCGTGATATTCTCCATCATAATACCTCTTCTTCTCCCCGGTTATTTTTAATCTAGTACGGAGAGCAGGGATAATCTGTGATTCAGTGCACAGTGATAAAAGGGGGTTTCCAGGCGCAGAGGCGGCGGGCCTAAGGCTTTCTCGATACACTGCTGAGCACGAGAAGAGTAATGCCGTCTGCAAGTAGCAGGAGGTTCAGTGATGCGCTGAGCGCATGTAATTTCCGGAACCGTTTTCTGTGAGGCGTGTTGTCAGCCGGCGCTTCAATGGAGGGGATGTCCTGTTTTATTTGTTTCATATGGGGATGCAGTATATATGCAATGAAAATATTGATAATAAGCGCGCATACCACAAGAATGAGCGACAGTTTAAAATTAATTTTTGTAAGCAGCGAATGCTGAGGCACAAGCAGTATCAGGGCAAGAACGGACAGTATGAGGTTATAGGTGAAATAACCGGGGAAAAGATTCCCCACAATCTTTCCCGCCATGTCCCTTTCAAAGGACATGAAAAGAAGAGGGGTCACGATAAAGGTGAAAAGAGAGATGCCTCCTGTCCAGAGCGACAGCGTGAGATTGTACAAGACGTACCAGATGCTGTTCATACTTCCATTATCCAGCCATGATGGCGTGCGCGGGGGCTTCCCCCTGTTTCTTCATCGCAGCCCTCCGGTGATTTTTTATATAAATGCACCGACCTTGTCCCAGGGCAGTTCGTCAATTGCCATCCCTATCCGGTGCCTGACATTGCCGGGCGGTATTTTGCTTGACCACATGATTGTGCAGTGTAAGGTCACGGGCTCTCCTGAAGGAGATTCAAATATAAGATCTATGGCGTCGTCAGGAAGGAAGTCAGCATCAGGGTCCAGTGAATCAGTCAGTACATTAGCGCCTGACGCTGAGAGATTTTCTATGGTTCCTGAATAGCGTTTATTCCCATAGAGAATCTCAGTCCTGTACCCGGCGCTGATTCGTTTATAACTTCGTTTGTCCACCCTTTCTCCTTCCCGTTCCCAGCCCCTGAGCCGGCAGGCAGATCACGAGCGTATCACTACGTAAACATCTCGCCTGCAGCAGGCCCGTGGTGCACAGAACAGGGGCGCAACAGCCTAATAAGCATTATCAATCAATCTTAGCTGATTTAACACAATTATACAAGGTCTTACGCAGTGGACAGTGCAGGCGCCTCACGAATGTGAGATTGTAAGTTGACAGAAAAAGGAGTAAAATTTAGTTAAAGAGAATATTGATATTTTATAATGAGGACATTATTCCATGGAAAAGATAATAGTAATCGCAGCAGATCTGGGGCATTTCAAGGCATACAGGATCGTAAAAGATCCTCTTGAATTAAGTCCGAGGGTCCTGTTGATTGAAAGTTATGACTCGATCGATGGCCACGGAAGGTTAGGAGAGAAACTCAGTGATGCTGCCGGGAGATTTAAGAGGGGCGGCAGCAAAGATGAAGCTGCAATGGGCTCGGGTGAACGTCATGCCATCAAACGGGAAACAGAAAAGAGACTCATAAAAATGATGGCAAAGGACATCAATTCACTCATTGTGCGTGAGAATTGCATAAAGTGGTATCTGGCTTCAGGCGAAAAAATAAACAGGCGGATTGTCGAATATCTTTCTCCTGAAATAAAGGCCAGAATGGAGAAAAACGTCGTAGCTGATCTTACGAAAACCGACAAATCTGAAATCCTGGACCATTTCAATTGACCCCTGAGTGTTCGTACTGTTGAGAACAGACACGGAATTTTCTGCATTTTAATGACGAAAATGCTTACAATAGAATGGATAATTTGTGACGGTCACATAATTTCTTGAAGTCGGGAGGGTGCAGGCATTAAGGGAATTGCTTTTCCGTTCGATAAGTATAGCATGACCGGCACCAGTCAGGAAATTATATCATCAGGGCAAGGAGAATACACATGGCAAGTGAGAGAAGAAAATTCAAGAGATTTGATGTATCCCTCGACGTGTCCTTTCAGGTTTCAAATGGATCGGATGAATACTTTACGGGAGTAACGAGGAACTTTTCCCGCAGCGGATTATGTTTTGAGTCCGGCGCGTTCGGCCTGGCATTGCAGGAACCGGTGGACATTAAGCTGAAGCTTCCTGATACCAATACATTCATTCCTGTTTCAGGTGATGTTGCCTGGAAAGAGCAGGAGAAGGACAGATGCTGGTTCGGAATAGAATTCAGAGAGATCGATAAGGAAGCGAAAAGCCAGATCCTGGATTATGCCTATGACCGCTGGGTAGAGCACAGCAGGAACCTGCATTCTCAGGGGCCGGAATAATTCGTCCGCACTGAACATGAAAATCATTGAGAACCGGTTTTCCCTTTAATGGCCTGAACTCCTTCTGCCCCCGCCCCTTTTGTTCCCTTCTGTAGAAGAGTCTCTATGAAGTATCATTAATACCCTGCCTTACAGGCGGGGATCTTCACCTAATACTGTGACGGCCCCCTGTTTCCGGGGCACAGGATAGTCAAGACGGGAAAAAAGTGCTACCATGTATATATTCAGCAGCATGGACAGAAGACACCGGGCACCGGTGTGGAAAAGCGGGCAGAGAAATCTGCCTGTTCTGAACATTTACTTTTGTACTGGGAGGAGGGAAGAATGGCGGAAATTGGCAACAGAAAAAAAGAAGGGGTAATTCCAGGGATAAGCCTGCTTACAGAGCATGATATATAT
>JBFKMY010000076.1:0-9206 GCA_041629615.1 Thermodesulfovibrionia bacterium
CTCTCCTGAACAGGGATCCCCGGTTCCGGACACCCGATATACGTGAAATTTCCGTTACTCCTCTGCCCAGCGTTGAAGTTTCCCAATGTTATTCTGAATCCCCTCTAATTTATCCTGATAATCTTCATACTTTGTCTGGTTTTCTTCTATAACTGCTTTAGGTGCCTTGCTCCTGAAATCTTCATTGATAAGCTTCTTTTTGATAAAGAGTATTTCCTTTTCTGTTCTGGCATATTCCTTCTTCAATCTGCCAAGCTCAGCATCAATATCAATAATGCCTTTCAGAGGGACATAGATTTCCATTGCGGGTTTCAATGCCGTAGCGGCATTTTTAGGTAACTGGATATCCTTTCCTATCTGAATGTCTTTGGCCCTGGCCATCTTCATTATATAAGGGACATTTGAAGTCAGCACATCCTCAGCGCTGTCAAGGGTCTTTATCAATGCCGTGAGTTCAATGGAAGGGGAGATATTCAGTTCTCCCCGTATGCTCCTGATCCCGGTTACAGCATCCATGATTATCATCATCCTTTCCTCTGCCTCCCTGTCTTCCATTCCTTCTTCACGGGTCGGGTAATTTCGCACACAAAGGCTGCCTGCTTCTTTCCGGGCCGGGAGCTGCTGCCATATTTCTTCGGTTATAAACGGCATGAAGGGATGCATGAGGGAAAGGGCCACTTCAAATACATGCACCAGCGTACGGAGCGCCGCCTTTCTTGATTTCCCATTGTCGCTGTAAAGCTCGGGCTTTATCATCTCAACATACCAGTCGCACAGCTCATGCCACATAAACTGGTACAGCATGCTTGCAGCGTCATTGAAGCGGTATTCTTCAAGGGCCTTATTGACCTCTGAACAGAGGTCCGACAATCTGCTCAGAATCCACCGGTCAGCAAGAGTACGGGCGGCCGGCGATGCGCCTGCGGGCTCCCATTTACCCGTTACGAGTTCGTCGCCCTCTTTTATGTTCATGGAGATAAGACGTGCAACATTCCATATCTTGTTTAAAAAGTGCCTGTACCCCTCTACCCTCTTCTCACTGAACTTTATGTCCCGTCCCTGTGCCGCATAGGCAGCAAGGGTGAACCTGACTGCGTCGGTGCCATACATTTCGGTCATCTTCAGGGGGTCAACAACATTGCCCTTTGATTTGCTCATCTTCAGTCCTTCAGCGTCCCGGATGAGGGCATGAATGTATACATGATCAAAGGGCTGTCTGTCCATGAATTTAAGTCCCATCATAATCATACGGGCCACCCAGAAGAACAGGATGTCAAATCCCGTTATCAGGACGCTTGTGGGATAAAAGGTCTTCAGGTCATCAGTATCATCAGGCCAGCCAAGGGTTGAAAAGGGCCAGAGGGCCGATGAGAACCAAGTGTCAAGGACATCCTCATCCTGTCTCAGATTGTCGCTCCCGCATTTGCATCTATCCGGTGTCTCTCTCGATACAATGATCTCATCGCAGCTCCTGCAGTACCACACCGGAATCCTGTGCCCCCACCATATCTGCCGGGAAATGCACCAGTCCCTGATGTTCTCCATCCAGTCAAAGTAGCTGTTTTCCCACCCTGAGGGAACTATTTTCACACGGCCGTCTTTTACCGCCCCGACTGCTTCCGCGGCAAGGGGCTTTATTTTTACAAACCACTGCTTGGAAAGATAGGGTTCAACAACCGTTTTGCACCGGTAGCAGTGCCCGATTGCCAGATCGTGGTCACTCATTTTTTCAAGGTGGCCCAGGTCTTCCAGATCATTGAGGACATTTTTTCTGCACTCAAATCTGTCCTGCCCCTGATAGGGGCCGGCTTCCTCTGTCATTCTTGCGTCGCCGGTCATGATCGCGATAAAGGGCAGATCATGTCTTTTCGCTATCTCAAAATCATTCGGGTCATGTGCGGGCGTGACCTTCACCGCCCCCGTGCCAAAGGAAGAATCAACAAACTCGTCCCCAATTACCGGGATCTCCCTGTTTACTACTGGCAGTGTTACGGTCTTTCCGATTATATTTCTGTATCGTTTATCATCGGGGTTTACGGCGACCGCTGTATCTCCAAGATATGTTTCAGGCCGTGTGGTAGCAACGGTGATATGACCTTCTTCATGAGTGAATTTATACTTTATATACCAGAGCTTGCCTTTTACATCTTCGTGTTCTACTTCAAGGTCTGACAATGCCGTATGACAGCGGGGACACCAGTTGATTATATAATCACCACGGTAAATAAGCCCCTCTTCGTAGAGCCTGACAAAGACCTCTTTGACCGCCTGTGATAATCCTTCATCAAGGGTAAACCGTTCCCTGCTCCAGTCGCAGGAAGCCCCCATGCTCTTCAGCTGATTAATAATGGTGCCGCCATAGCGGTTCTTCCACTCCCAGACCTTATCGATAAATTTCTCTCTGCCAAGGACGTGCCGGTCCACCCCCTTGCCCTGAAGGTCCTTTTCAACCACATTCTGCGTGGCGATCCCGGCATGGTCCGTGCCCGGGAGCCACAGTGTGTTATACCCGGACATCCTCTTCCATCTTATCATTACATCCTGAAGGGTGATATCAAGGGCATGACCCATATGGAGAGAACCCGTGACATTCGGCGGCGGGATTACTATACAGTACGAAGGCCTGCTGCTTTTTTCCTCAGCTTTAAAATATCCGTGATCGAGCCAGAATCCATACCATTTGTCTTCTATGTCTTTTGGACTATACCGTTTTTCTAACATGTTTTAGTAAGGGTCCGGGGATTCAAAGATGTACATGAATCATAAATACTCCTGAACCACCCTCCTCATAGAGGATCCCTTTCATCTCCTCATTTGACGTGATATTGCAAAACCATAATAATGTATGGCTTACATGAGAATATGTCAACCAAAAGTAATTTTGACATTTTATTATCCCTTATTTCAATGTTACAATACTGCCTGTGATCATGAATGGACTTCTGTGAGAGGTTTTTATCTACTTTTTCAGGGAGGATCGTCTGTTGAGAAAACTGCTGCTTGTACTGCCGAAAAATGAGCGTGGTCTCTGGGGAAGGGTATCAAAGAGCGGAAAGGCCGGGTTTGTTCGGTTGAGCCTGCCAATGGTGGCTGCATTGACCCCCCCCAACTGGGAGGTGGAAATCCTCGATACCCGGACAACGCCCGTTGACTATAGTCAGAAGGCAGACCTTGTGGGCATCACTGCCTATACCGCTGAAATTCCCGGCGCCTACGAGATTGCCGACGGATTCAGAAAAAATGGCACGAAGGTGGTCATGGGAGGCATTCATGTATCAGCCCTGCCGGAAGAGGCCCTCCAGCACGCTGACAGCGTCGTGATCGGTGAAGCCGAAGGGGTCTGGAGCCGGCTGCTTGGCGACCTTGTACAGGGTGAATTAAAACCCCTC
Source organism: Thermodesulfovibrionia bacterium (assembly GCA_041629615.1). Classification (GTDB taxonomy): domain Bacteria; phylum Nitrospirota; class Thermodesulfovibrionia; order UBA6902; family UBA6902; genus JBFKMY01. The sequence continues at coordinate 3,390 of JBFKMY010000076.1, forward strand.
TACCGTTCAGATTCATTAATCGACATGGCAGGAATGCCGGTGCCGCGCAGGGACCTTGTGGACAGGAGCATGTACTCGTCCTTCAACTCACTTCAGGCAACACGGGGCTGCCCCCACCGGTGCGAGTATTGTACGGTGACGGCCTTTTTCGGCAACAAGTACAGGACGCGGCCCGTTAACGACGTTATTAAAGAGATAGAGGAGTTTGACACAAAGGACTTCTTTTTCGTTGATGACAACATCACCGGTAAACCGTCGAACGCAAAAGCACTCTTCAGTGCGCTCATTCCCCTGAAACGCACCTGGGGCGGCCAGACGACGATCAGTCTGGCAAAGGACGAAGAGCTCCTCTCTTTATATGGGCGCAGCGGCGGGAAATATGCCTTTATCGGGTTCGAAACCCTCTCGGAAAGCAACCTCAAAAAAATGAACAAGTCGTGGAATTCTCCCGACGGCTACGGGGAGGCCATAAAGAAGATACACAAAGCCGGCGTCAGTATTGTCGGCAGTTTCATATTCGGGCTTGATGAGGACGACACCTCCGTTTTCGAAAAGACTTACCGCTTTATCATGGACCACAACATTGACGCTGCCCAGTTTCATATCCTCACCCCCTTCCCCGGGACAGAACTCTACAATGAGATGGACAGGCAGGGGCGGATAACGGACAGGGACTGGTCAAAGTACCACACCGGGGAGGTTATCTATAGGCCCAAAAATATGACCCCCGAGGAACTCCAGCGCGGATACTGGTGGATATATCACAAGACCTATGAACTCAGGAGCATGCTCAGGAGGGGCCTGAGGAGCCCGAGGAATATTGTCTACAGGCTCGGAGCAAACCTCAGCTACAGGAACAAGGCGCGCAAGATGCCCGTGGTGGACAAAGTCAACGCAGTCAACAACGTCCCCGATAATTCAAAGAAAAAAACTTTTTTTTGAAAATCGAATTATTCGGTATATAATATTAGGTATAAGTAAACTGACAGGCCTTAATGCAATGGGGAGGAGAGATGCCATGACAAAAAACTTTTCTTCTATATCAATTCTGCTTTCAGTCTTCATCCTGTTTTTTTCATCGCCGGCTCATGCGCAGCCGGTCAATTTGCTCGAAAATCCATATGCGGATGACTACACGGATTACTGGCGCTCCTCTGATGGCGCCACGATCGAGTCCTGTGACGGAAATCCATGCTTTGTCGTACGGTATGGCAGCCGCTTTACTCAGGACATCGAGCTCTATGACGATGATGCCGGGAAATATGCATTGCTGACAGGTCTCGTATCAAGTGAGCGGACCAATGCTGATGGCTCGATTACAGGCCTTCCGTATCTTTACGGCTACATGATGGATGAAAAAAACACTCAAGATATCAGCGGGAGAGATATCCATTTATATTTGAGTGTACCGTCCTGGAATTACAATATCCCGGCACGTCCTGAGAATGAGTGGCTTCCGATATGGAGAATTTACCCCGTGAAGAATAATATAAAAAAGATCCGTTTTTTTCTGGACCAGGCAGAGAGGCTGGGTGTACCGCATAATGGTTCCGCAGCGCGCTTTGATGACCTGGGCGTTTATCTATTTAATTCAGAACTCCAGGCACAGGCTTTTGTTGATGAATTATATAGTACCGGGGACTATCTTCAATAGTTAAATGCACCATGTCCGGCATCCGGCTGTCTCTTTTCAAGAAAGGACTTTCTTGAATTCTGCTTCCGCCTCGGCCGTTCCGATAAGAATCAGTTCTTCGTCTTTCTCTAATATAACGGCTGGATCAGGATTTATGTTAAAAGACTCGGCCGAACGGATTGCAATGACATTACACCCTGTCTTTCTTCTTATCTGGTTTTCAGCAAGCGTTTTCCCTGTTAAAGAACCGGGAACGCGTGCCTTGAATATATTTAATCCTTCGACCAGCATCAGGATTTCATCCGGTTTGAGAATGTTAATAATTTTATTTGCCCCCATGGATGCATAGGACATGACAATGTCAGCCCCGACGGAATAAAGCTTGCTGATATTGCGGTCCAGTGTGGCCCTGCTGATAATCTGTATATCGGGTCTTAGTTTCCTGCAGTAAATAGTCAGGTAGATATTAATGTCATCGTTGTGCGTTGTGATAAGCACCGAGGGTGATTCTGCAGAAATGCCGGCCCGCTCCAGCGCATGAATATCGGCTGCATCTCCCAGGATATATTTATTATTGTCTTTTACGGAATTCCTGTTCTTTTCCAAAACACGGTAATCAATGCCACGTTCTTCCAGAGTGTCGGCAGCGGCCTGCCCCACCCGGCCCCCTCCCAATATCACAACAGGAGCTGCATAGGACCGGGAACTGCCCACAAAGTCATCGTATCTTCTGAAATGCTCCTCTGATCCTGCAAGCAGAAGGATATAGTTAGGATGAATAACGGTCTCCGGTCTTGGAATCACAAATTTCCCCCTCTGCCATATTCCGACCACGATGACACCTGTTTTCTCACGGAGTCCGCTCTTTATGAGTTCCTTCCCTTCATAAGGGGTATGGGCCGCATAGGCTTCAGCGATAAATACACCGCCGAGCGTGCCAACTATATTGGCCTGTGTAGACACGCCGAGAGCATGCTGCGCCATGGTAACACCCAGCATCCTGGTAAATTGAAAGACCTGTGTTGCGCCGGCAAGTTCAAGGATATCAATCGAATCGTATTTATCTGCAATGGTAACAATAGGAACAGATTCCGAAACTTCCCGAATCGTGGCAATGATGTTTGAGCTGAGAATGTCATCATTATTCACAAAAACGATAGCGGCATTTTCTCCCCTCAGCTTCCGATATGTTTCAGGATTATCAAGTTCTCCGATAACGACCTTTACATTCATGTCGAGAAGGTCTGAGGCGGCCTGCGTATCCTGCACCGCAACAGCGTAATGAAGATCGTACTGGATCAATTTCCTTATAAGGCTTATGGCGATAGTATCATAGTTCGTCATGATGATATGGTTCCGCGTCCCTTCAGGCAGTTCATGGGGTGTTCGGGACTGGGCCTGCGACTCCAGCCAGGGTGCATAAAAAAAACGGATAAAGGTAAAGGGGAGCATGATCAGCAGGAACACAATGCCCGACAAAAGAACAATCATCGAAAAGATACGTCCCAGATCGCTTTCAAAGGTAATATCACCAAAACCAAGTGTAGACATGACAGTCAACGTCCAGTAAAACCCTGTTATCCACGAATACTGACTGCCTTCATACTCCATAATAAAATGAAAAAGGATACTGTAGATCGTCATGGCCAGGGCGATAACAGCAAGGAACTTTCTCAGGTTCCGCAGGTTTTTTTTCATTGTCTTATTCTGGAAAAAATAGATCAGCTGCGAAGGTAAATATTTCATATATTCTGAGTGATCGAAGAGCGAACCCGGTAGTCTGTCAGGGGAACATATGCCCAGAGGCGCAGCGGGACATGCGCATCTGCCTCCCCCGTTTCACCCGTCTGCCTTTCATGTGCAGTATTATCAGCCATCGGGACTGCTTCTCCTCCCGGTTGTAATGTTCCTGACCTCAAGAGGTGCAAGCGCAATGGTCTCAAGAGGCATATCAACGCCGGCTTCCGAAAGTGTTTTGTAGACACGCTCCCGGAGCTCATATTTTTTCTGAAGGTGCCGGCGTTCGTCATTCAACCATGCCTGAAGCTGAATGGCTGTATTGTAATCGTTCAGCGATGTGATTACTACCCTCGGAGCAGGATCGTCAAGGTAATCATTATCATGACGGACAATCTCAAGGAGAAGCTCCCGGACCCGATCCATGTCCTCCCTCACTCCGATGGACACGTCTACGTCAATGCGGAGGTGGGGAAAATTGGTGTACGAGGCCACGGTAGTATTGATTACAACCGAGTTAGGTACCGCCAGCATCCGGCCGTCCGATGTCACTACCCTTGTTGAGCGAAGGGTGATCTTGTCAACACGACCGTAATTTCCTTCAACTTCAACAAGGTCGCCGATGACGAATGGCCGGTCCCAGAATATGATCAGTCCTGAAATAAAGTTTGAAAGGGCATCCCGGGCTGCGAACCCTATGGTAAGGCCGGCGATCCCAAGGCTGGCAAGTATCGCGCCGGTATTAATCCCCAGGGCTGAAAGGGAATGGACAACTGCCGTCACGAGCAGGGCATACTTCAGCAGGGTCTCAAGAAAACTTGCTGTTGTCCGGTCTGCCCTGTACCGTCTCAGGAGGGCAGACAGGAAAAACTGGGCGATCCGCCATCCCAGATAAAAGGCCGCGAATATGGCAGCTGCAACGATCAGGTCTCCGAGAAGACCCACGATCCATACGCCAATCTTCTCGGGACTGAACTGCGCTGCAATGCGCTGGCTTACCGTGTACAGGAAATCATTCATGGCAATATTCTGAATAAACTGATGCACCTATAATACAGCAGACCCGGCGGAATCTCAATTGCTATGCCAGGTGCCTTCCAGTGGGTACAGGGAGCAGGCGATCGGGTATACAATATTAATCAAATCCTATAAAATATTCGTAATTGCAGCATATGAAAACAGCATTGCTGGTGAGAATGATAATAGTCAATCCAGCCCCTGAGGGCATTCATAAACTGGCAAGTGGACTTGAAAAAAAAGGAGATTAAAATGACAGGCAAAGGGATGAATCTGTGTTTTGTGATCATCGTCTTATTGTTTATTGCATGCACTCCTGAACATCAACAGCTCATTGAAGGAAAGTGGCTCCTTGCAAGTAAAATGACCGGAAATTCTCCCAGATCATACTGGTTTCAAAAGAATGGCAAAGTCGTCGCGCCATGGGAAGAGCGCGTAAGTCAGTTAAAGTCATCGGGCACCTACACTTTCATTGAGGACACACACATTAAAATTATCATGAACGAAGGACCTTACAGCGGAATAACGTTCTTTTTCGAGATAGTGAGGCTGAACGAGAAGGAATTGATTTTACGGGGCAGCATTCAGGACATACATATGAAAAGGGCCGAATAGACCGCAGGAAGGGGGTCTCCCCTTTCATGATTTATATCATACCAAAGAGGATTCATTTCAACTAAACTAAAATCATGCAAGGGTCGGGCAGCGAAACAGGCACAGTCCTAAAAACAGAAGGAACGAGTGCAACCGTCATAACAAACAAGAGTAAATCCTGTCAGGAATGCGGCAAGGCGCAGGCAGGCATTTGTGGAAAAGGCGGGTCGGGAATGGTCATAACAGTTGATAATTCTCTGGGTGCAGTGCAGGGTGAAACAGTAGAATTGGGGCTTGCGAGAAATACCCATGCAAAAGGGCTTTTTATTGCTTTTATCTTCCCCATTCTTGTATTGATTGTCTGTTCCTGTGCCGGGCATATTCTCACTCAATACATGGGTATCAAGGGACTTGATGTGATAGCCGGTTTGACGGGACTCATCCTTTCAATCCTATACTCCTTTAGAAAAATCCGTACACTCGACAAATCAACGCACCTGCATATAATAAAAATTCTCTCCGGCCATGCAGAATACGGTGTCGGTTCCAGTTCCGAGGAGATCGACTACCTCCATGCCTTTAACAGGAGCTGACAGTAAACCTTTCAGGCGAAAAAAGACAGCTTTTTCCGGGAGACCGTAAATAAAACCTTCTATGCCCGGCATTTGCCCTGTTTATCTATTTTCATAACTTGATGGCATCCATGGAGGAAAGAACGGGGGGCGGGCTTTGTTCTGAAAACTATTTCCTCTTTAACCGCGTAAATGGCAAGTCTGACGTTCCCCTTTTGAATACAAAACATGATATTAATATTGTAATAATGCGGCGTATAAGAC
>JBFKMY010000077.1:0-9128 GCA_041629615.1 Thermodesulfovibrionia bacterium
AAGGTGGCAATGCGTGTCTATAAGTACAGGCTTCACAAAGCACTCTCCTCCTGCGTTATAAATGTATGCTTTTTCTTAAATCTGTGAATTGGAATTTGGGATAATTCCTGTTCAAAAAGCTCTTTCCGGAATATCAGCGTATTTTTTTATGTTAGTGAAATAATAAGGATTTGTCAAAGCAGTGACCTTGTATTTTTCTGTGGAATATGGTAATTTTTCAGTTTACTACATAAAGGGGGAGCCCATATGAAAGAAGAGGAAATAATGAGCATTTTAAGGAGTGAGAATGAGGAATATAAAAAACTTGAGGAGGAACACAAAAAATTAGAGCTCACGCTTGATGAAATTAATAAAAAAAAATATCTCACTCCTGATGAAGAGATAGAAAAAAAGAGAATCCAGAAACAAAAACTTCACTTTAAAGACCGTATGGCTTTACTGGTCAGGGCACGGAAATAATATAACCGCAGGTATGCATGAGCAACAGGAATAATGGCGTATTTTCCTTCTCTTGCCTGTTTCTCCCCGGTTTCTATCATGAAAAGTGACATAATCAAAAAAGGAGTGGACAGGGTACCCCACAGGGCATTACTTCATGCCACGGGTATCCCGCGTTCGGAAATGCACAAACCCTTTATCGGGGTAGCCACAAGCTTTACAGACCTCATTCCGGGACACACGGGAATGCGGGACCTCGAAAGGTTTATCGAAAAAGGCGTCCATACCGGCGGCGGCTATCCGCTTTTTTTCGGCATTCCCGGCATCTGTGACGGTATTGCCATGGGTCATCGGGGCATGCATTACAGCCTCGCTTCAAGGGAGTTGATCGCAGATATGGTTGAAACCGTTGCCCAGGCCCATCAGCTTGACGGCCTCGTTCTACTTACCAATTGTGACAAGATCACGCCGGGAATGCTTATGGCAGCTGCACGGGTAAATGTGCCGTCAATAGTTGTTACCGCCGGGCCCATGATGTCAGGGCATTTGAGGGGGAAAAGGCTCTCACTGGTGAATGATACCTTTGAAGCAATAGGAAAATATAAGAAGGGTCTCCTGCGTAATTCCGACCTTGCGGAGCTTGAGATGTGTGCCTGTCCCGGTGCGGGTTCCTGTCAGGGAATGTATACGGCAAATACAATGGCCTGTGTAACCGAGGCACTTGGAATGAGTATGACGGGGTGTGCCACGTCCCTGGCAGTTTCATCAAAAAAGCGGATGATTGCCTTTGAAAGCGGGAGCAGGGTAGTAGAACTGGTCAAAAAAAATATAACCCCGGGGAGGATATTAACGAGAAAGTCATTTGAGAATGCGATCACCGTTGATATGGCCCTGGGAGGATCTACAAATACTGTCTTGCATATTCCGGCAATTGCGCACGAGGCAAATGTTTCCCTGCCGTTAGAAGTATTTGATAAAATCAGCCGTTCAACGCCGCATATTGCCAATATGCTTCCCGGAGGTACTCATTACATGGAGGACCTGGATTATGCCGGCGGCATTCCGGCTGTATTTAAAAGGCTGAAATCGCGGCTGAATAATGTTATCACCGTATCGGGCACGAAAACTTTTACTATTGCCGATAAGGCGGAGATAATAGATCAGGAGGTCATAAGACCGCTCAACAAGGCACATCATAAAGAAGGCGGCATCGCAGTGTTAAAAGGATCTCTTGCCCCTGACGGAGCAGTGGTAAAACAGACAGCGGTAAGCAGCAAAATTCTGCGCCTTAAAGGAACAGCAAAGGTCTTCAGCTCAGAGGAAAATGCAATGAAGGCAATTCTCGGCGGGAAGATCAGGCCCGGCAACGTTGTTATCATAAGATATGAAGGACCGAAAGGCGGTCCGGGAATGCGGGAAATGTTAAGTTCCACGGCCACCATATCAGGAATGGGACTTGGTGAGTCGGTAGCATTAATCACGGACGGGCGTTTTTCCGGCGGGACAAGAGGTCCGTGTATAGGTCATGTGTCTCCTGAGGCCATGGAGGGCGGCCCTATTGCAATTGTAAGAGACGGTGATACAGTGAGCATAGATATCCCGGGAAGGAAACTCGATTTACTTGTGAGCAAAGAGGAAATAGACAGGAGGTTTAAAACACACAGGGCGCATAAGCCGAAAATAAATAAAGGCTGGCTTGCCCGATACGCATCGATGGTTACATCGGCAAGCACCGGTGCAGTAATGAAGAGCGCGAACCGGTAAGCTGACAACTTCAGGCTAAGACGAAGCCTTCCAATAAAACATTAAGAACAGGGTCTGGTGATACTATGAAAATAAGCGGCGCTGAAATATTGATTAAATGTCTGAAAAAAGAGGGAGTCAAGCACATCTTTGGGTATCCCGGAGGCGTGGTGCTGAATATTTTCGACATTCTTTATGATGAGAAGGACATTGCACTGTTTCTGACGAGGCACGAACAGGGAGCAGTTCATGCTGCGGACGGGTACGCACGGGCAAGCGGTAAAACAGGAGTTGCCATTGTGACATCCGGTCCCGGGGCAACAAACACGGTCACCGGGATCGCCACTGCCTCCATGGATTCAATCCCGCTTGTGGTCTTTTCAGGCCAGGTACCGACCATGCTTATCGGCAACGACGCATTTCAGGAGGCGGACATTGTCGGCATTACCAGACCGTGTACAAAACATAATTACCTCGTCAAGGACATTAATGAACTGGCCAAAACAGTCAGAGAAGCGTTTCATATCGCCTCGAGCGGCAGGCCGGGACCGGTCCTCATTGACCTGCCAAAGGACGTAACCGCGGGCATGGCCGAATTTACGTGGCCGGAAGAAGTGAAAATCAGAAGCTACAATCCTACCTATCACGGCAACAAGTGGATGATCAAACAGGCCGCGCAAATGATCACAAAAGCTAAAAATCCCGTGATAATGGCAGGAGGAGGGGTAATACTGTCCGGCGCTTCCAAAGAACTGAAAGAGCTGGCGGAGCTGACAAAAATCCCCGTGACAACGACAATGATGGGGCTCGGCGGATTTCCGGGCACCAACAAGCTCTCATTAGGCATGCTCGGCATGCACGGCACATATTATGCCAATAAGGCAGTACAGGGTTCAGACCTGCTCATAGGGATCGGGGTAAGGTTTGATGACCGTGTCACAGGGAAAACAAGCGCCTTCGCTCCTGAAGCTAAGATTATGCAGATTGACATTGATCCGACTTCCATCAAAAAGAACGTCTATGTAGACCTGCCCGTTGTCGGTGATGTGAGGAACGTGTTGAAAGATATCCTGAAAGTATTGAGTGACCAGAAAGAGCAGTGGAGCGCAATCAGGACCTCATGGTTAAAGCAGATCGGGAAATGGAAAAAGGAAAGACCGCTCAGCTACAGGTTCAACAAGGACATTATCAAACCCGAATTCGTTGTTGAAAAGATATACGAGGTATCAAAGGGTGATGCCATCATCTGTACGGAAGTAGGCCAGAACCAGATGTGGGCCGCTCAATTTTACCAATATGATAAGCCCAGGACATGGCTTTCTTCCGGCGGACTCGGTACAATGGGATACGGGTTTCCCGCTGCGATCGGGGCCCAGATCGCGTGCCCTGATAAACTGGTTTTTGACATAGCCGGTGACGGAAGTATACAGATGAATATACAGGAATTAGCTACAGCAGTAATCAATAAACTGCCGGTAAAAGTAGCAATACTGAATAACGGTTTTCTCGGTATGGTCAGGCAATGGCAGGAACTGTTCTTCAAGGAGCGCTATTCACATACCAATCTTGATGTAATCCCGGACTTTGTCAAGGTGGCAGAAGCCTATGGCGCGGCAGGATTAAGAGCAACCAGACCGGATGAAGTGGTCCCTGTTCTCAAAGAAGCATTGAAGATAAAAGACAGGCCTGTTTTTATGGACTTTGTGGTTGACTGGAAAGAAAAGGTCTTTCCAATGGTGCCGGCCGGGGCGGCAATTGACGAAATGATTTTTGAGGAAGAAGAGAAAAAGCCTGAAAAGAAACTTAAAGCGGTCAAATAATTATGACGTAGTCCGGAGAACCGGAAACCGTTATCCATAAAAAAACGGTCAACGGACAGGTACAACGGACAGCGTAATCCGGAGGATTATCGTGAGGCATACAATATCAGTGCTCGTAGAAAATAAATTCGGGGTCCTGTCAAGAGTATCAGGACTCTTCAGCGGAAGGGGCTTCAATATCGAAAGCCTCTCCGTGGGAGAGACCATTGATCCTGCGATATCGCTCATGACGATTGTAACCACCGGCGACGATCGGATAATTGAGCAGATAACAAAGCAGCTCAATAAACTTATTGATATCATCAAGGTCATTGACTATGTGGAACTGGACCATGTTGAAAGAGAGATGGTCCTCATTAAAGTTGCTCCCAAGAAAAACGATAAATCAGAGTTTCTCAAACTGGCAGAGATTTTCAGGGGAAGAATTATTGATTCAGGGGCAACTACGTTTACCGTTGAAATAACCGGAGATGATAAAAAAATAGCGGCATTCATAGAACTGATAAAGCCTTTTGGTATTAAAGAGTTCGTTCGCACAGGAAGGGTAGCAATGGCGCGAGAGGGAATAAGAAAACCAGCATAAACTAACAGGATTCCCGGTGCCCTGCATTTATAAAAAAGGGAGGTATCGATGAAGATTTATTACGATAAAGACATTAAAAGAAACCTTTTGAAAGGAAAAACCGTTTGCGTCATGGGGTATGGCAGTCAGGGACATGCCCATGCAAATAATTTAAAGGACAGCGGTGTCCATGTCATAATCGGCATCAGAAAGGGCTCCGGTTTTGATAAGGCCAGAAAAGCCGGCTTTGAAACCATGCTGCCTTCAGATGCTGCCAGAAAAGCTGATGTCATCATGATCCTTCTGCCTGATGAGAACCAGGCGGACATATATAACGGTGAAATAGCTCCTTACCTGAAAAAAGGCGTTTATGTCGGATTTGCACATGGTTTCAACATCCATTTCAACCAGATAATCCCCTTTCCCGGGATTAATATATTTATGGTCGCTCCCAAAGGGCCCGGACATCTGGTGAGGTCTGAATATACGAAGGGAGGCGGGGTACCCTGCCTTGTTGCCGTCGAGCAGGACCCGTCAAAAAACACACAGGCCCTCGCCCTTTCGTATGCTTCGGCCATTGGCGGCGGAAGGGGCGGAGTCATAGAAACGACCTTTAAGGAGGAAACCGAAACAGACCTGTTCGGCGAACAGGTGGTCCTCTGCGGGGGATTGACCTCACTTATTATGGCGGGATACGACACCCTCGTTGAAGCAGGATATGCGCCTGAAATGGCCTATTTTGAATGCCTCCATGAGACAAAATTAATCGTTGACCTCCTTTACGAGGGCGGCATATCCAACATGCGTTACTCCATCAGTAATACCGCCCAGTTTGGCGACCTTACCCGCGGACCAAGGATCATTAATGAAAAAACGAGACAGGAAATGAAAAAGATACTCGGTGAAATCCAGTCCGGTGAATTTGCACGGGAGTGGATGCTCGAGTGTAAAGCCAGCAAGCCTGTATTCAATGCCCTGACGAAAAAGGGAGAACAGCATCCTATTGAGAAAGTCGGTGCTAAACTGAGGGCAATGATGCCCTGGCTTAAGAAAGGGAAACTGGTGGACAAATCCAGGGCATGAAAAATAAATACAAAAAAAATGATACCCCCCTTTGTCCCTCCTTGCCAGGGGAGGAATTCTCGGGGGGTTCTTTATCGCGCGGGGAGCGGTTCTCTGTCCATTCACTGTCTGTATCCGTTTACGGATGGTGTTTGCAATAAAATGCTCCAGTTCGCCAGAGAAGGATACCCTTTTATCATTTTCTTCACTTCCGTAACGATTCTTTCAGCAATAGTGCGATGGAACTGGCTGACAGTGGTGGCCTTCATACTTACGCTGTTCATGTTCTACTTCTTCAGGGACCCTGACAGAGATACCCCCCGTGACAGGAATACGTTTATTGCCCCTGCTGACGGTAAAATTATTCTTATTAACGAAGCCAGGGAAGATGAGATGCTCAAGGAGAACAGACTGAAAATAAGCATTTTTATGTCCCCCCTGAACGTCCACGTCAACAGGGCCCCCTGTGACGGTGTTGTCAGGAATGTTCAGCACTATCCGGGGAAATTCTATTCTGCATTTACTGACGACGCTTCAATTCTCAACGAACATATTACCATGCTTCTGGATTGTGAACACCACGGTCCTGTTGTAGTGAAACAGATTGCGGGCGCTGTTGCACGTCGCGCCGTATGCAGATCAAAGCCGGGAGACGCACTCACTCAGGGCCAGAGGTATGGTATCATCAAGTTCAGCTCACGGGTCGACCTTTTCCTCCCCTTAGACACGGAAGTTAAGGTAAAATTAAACGACAAAGTACGAGCAGGAGAAACGGTATTAGCTGTCAGAAAATTGTAGGGGCGTATGGCAATACGCCCTTACATCTTAGAGCTGACGCTTATCACTAACATATGAGAAAAGGTATTTACATACTTCCCAATTCACTGACCCTTGGCGGCATGTTCTTCGGGTTTTATGCCATACTCGCGTCGTTCAAGGGACATTACAACTACAGTGCATGGGCAATTCTCATTGCCATCATCTTTGACGGTCTTGACGGGTGGGTCGCCCGTCTGACCAACAGCACTACAAAGTTCGGCATCGAACTTGACTCTTTATCCGACCTCGTTGCCTTTGGAGTCGCTCCTGCGGTCCTGATATACAGCTGGGCATTGCAGCCCCTGGGCCGTCTTGGATGGGGGGCCTCTTTTCTGTATGTCATCTGCGGGGCCCTGAGGCTGGCCCGCTATAACGTGCAAATGGGGAGTACGGAGAGCAAGGCATTTACCGGCCTCCCCATTCCCGGTGCAGGGGTCGTAATAGCCTCTCTGGTCCTGTTTTATACCGAAGTATGGGGAAGTCAATCGGGAAGGCCCTATGCAATCCTGTTTCTTACCTTTTTACTCGCTGTCCTCATGGTAAGCACCCTGCGGTTTCACGGGATGAAAGAATTTGATTTCAAAAAAAGGAAGCCCTTCTGGCTCCTTGTCGTAATCGGAGTAGCTTTTGTTCTGATATTTATGTATCCTGAAATAGTAATATTTGTCTTTTCCATTATTTATGTTTTCTGGGGGATTATAGAAGGTACCTATATAATGCACGGCAAAAGAAAACTCAGGGAAAAATCAGGATGAGAACCATAAAGATTTTTGATACAACACTCAGGGACGGCGAACAGTCACCGGGAGCATCGATGAACGTTGGTGAAAAGCTCCAGCTCGCCAGACAGCTTGCACGTCTCGGGGTCGACATCATTGAAGCCGGTTTTGCCATTGCATCACCCGGTGATTTTGAGGCAATCAGGACAATAGGGGGAGAAGTTGAAGGCCCTGTCATATGCAGTCTGGCCCGGGCAAAAGAACAGGACATCAGGACCGCATGGGAGTCGGTTAAGGACGCCCCCAAAAGACGAATACACACCTTTCACTCTACATCGGACATACACCTCAAGTATCAGTTCCGGGTTGACCGCGACGAGGCACTCAGAAAGTCTGTTGAAATGGTCCGGTTTGCAAAGAGTTTTCTTGATGATGTCGAGTTCTCTCCCATGGATGCAACCCGGACCGATATCGGTTATCTTTGTGATGTCATTGAAGCGGTAATAGAAGCAGGGGCCCTGACGGTCAATATACCCGATACGGTAGGCTACAGCATTCCCAGTGAATTTGGTGCAATGATCAAGGCCATTCATGACAGGGTAAAAAATATTGATAAGGCCGTCATTGCCGTTCATTGCCATAATGACCTCGGTCTTGCAACGTCGAACTCTCTCGCAGCAGTCCTGAACGGGGCCGGTCAGATAGAGTGCACCGTGAACGGAATAGGAGAACGTGCGGGCAACTGTTCCATGGAAGAAGTTGTGATGGCATTAAGGACACGGCGTGATATGTTTAATGCCGACACAAATATAACCACTGAAGAAATAATCCGCAGCAGCAGACTGGTTACAAAGATCACCGGGATGTCCGTGCAGCCCAACAAGGCAATCGTGGGCGCCAATGCCTTTGCCCATGAATCAGGGATCCATCAGGACGGCCTTTTGAAGGAAAAGTCTACCTATGAAATCATCCGGCCTGAAACAATAGGCCTTCATAAAACAAAGTATGTCCTCGGCAAACACTCCGGCCGCCACGCATTCCGGACACGGCTCGGCGAACTTGGCTTTACGCTAAACGATGATGCAATCAACAGCGCATTCGAGCGCTTTAAAAAACTCGCAGACCAGAAAAAAGAAATTTATGATGAAGATCTTGAAGCCCTTGTCTCTGAGGAGTACACAATGGTTCCCGAAGTCTACCGTCTCGTGGAAATGGATTATTCATCGGGAACAGGGCAGACGCCTGCTGCAACGCTCAGGCTCAGTGTCAGGGGAGAGATGATTGAAAAAACAGAGCATGGCGATGGTCCCGTAGATGCAATTTTCAAAGCCATTACGTCCATAACAGATACAAAAAGCAGTCTCCTGAAATATGAGGTAAAGGCAATCACCGGGGGGACAGATGCACTTGGTGAAGTCGTATGCTCTTTAGAGGAAGGCGGCAGGTCCGTGAGCGGGCATGGCGCTGATACTGATATCATTGTCGCGTCGGCAAAAGCCTATATAAATGCCCTGAACAAACTGGCGGCCGGGAAAAAGTAATCCGTTCCTGCGAGTACCGGCAGGGTCCTCCGGAGATTCCGCTCCCGTACTACAGATCTATTGACAAAAAAACCTCAATGACACCGGCGTCAAATGACGTGCCCGCGTGAGAACGGATATAATCCTCCACCTTTTTCTTCGGCCATGCAGACTGATAGGGACGGTCGGAACAAAGGGTATCCCATACATTGACAACAGCAAATATCCGTGCAGCAAGGGGAATGCTCTCGCCCTTCCTCCCCTCGGGATATCCGGAACCATCCCATTTCTCATGATGGCTGTAAGGGATATCTATGGCCGGCCGCTGAGAAGACGATTGATATCCACATACAGGCCCCGGGAATCTTTAGAAGTCATCCCCACATTGATACGGCATCCGGATATGTTTCCTTTTAACGTAAAGTTTTATATGTTTTTGTCCGTA
>JBFKMY010000078.1:0-9037 GCA_041629615.1 Thermodesulfovibrionia bacterium
ATTTACTTTCATCCCTTTCAAATAAAGAACAAAAATATTCATGTCTGCCAACTGAGGAAAGTCATTAATTAATATATCTAATTTTTTACCGTACATTTCCGCAAAAAGAAGATGTTTCGTATTGATTCCCCGCGCAATATCCACAACAATTAATGCATCGTTTGTATTATGCACGTAAAAATCAAGACGCTGGGTCCTGACTCTGTTTATGATATTCGCATCCTCTATTCCCATAAGCAAAAGCGTATCAGCATTACTCCGGACAAGTTCCTGTTCAAATATTACTTTCGGTTCCTCATCTAATGATATTTCAAGATAATCATCTAAAGAAACACACCCTGATAAAGCGGTAATAAGAAAAAGTATCATAAGACTCACGTTCTTTTTATGTAACATCTGTTATTACCATAAATACACCTGCTATTAAATGTTCCTTTTGCCGGGGCCCGGCCAGTTGCATGTCTTCTGTTTATAAAATTATACAACAGGAGAGCGCAGGTCAGCAAATAAGGCATTGATGTAAAAGCATAATTACCAGTTCTTTCGTAAAATAAGCCGGAAGACTTTCCTCACAAGAAGAAAATACGGTAAATAATGCTGCCATTTCCGCGGGCAGGAACGGGCACAATAAAAAAATCAATGTTCTCCATTAAGATTTTCGGACAATATGCCGATGAGAGTAACAAATAAAGATTGCAGGTTTTATTTAACGATTAAGAGAGAGGATTGAATACAGTGAATATCAAGGACGAGACAATAAAATTATTCAAAACCTGTATTGTCAATAAAGCTTCAGACCTCCATCTGGTTGTTGGCCGCCCTCCTGTTATCAGGATCGGGGGGACATTAGAAAATATTGCAGCGCAGGTGTTGCGGCCTTCGGATATTGAAACGATCGTTTATGATTTATTGACCAGTGAACAGAAAAATGTCCTCGAGACAGAGAGGGAACTCGACTTTGCGGTAAGCATTCCGGGAATCAGCAGATTTCGCGGCAATGTACATTTTCAGCGCGGCACCCTGGCTGCGGCCTTTCGGGCCCTTCCCCTGTCAATACCCACAATGGAAGAGTTAAGGGTCCCGGTCAAAGTGCTTACCCAGCTTGCCCGTCGCAACTCCGGACTGATACTGGTCACCGGTCCGACCGGATCGGGGAAATCAACAACAATGGCTTCTGTTATCGACCTGATAAATTCCGAAAGAAAATGCCACATCATCACCATTGAAGATCCGCTTGAGTATATCCACAATCATAAAAAGTCCATTGTGGAGCAGCGGGAAATCCTTGAGGACACAATGTCTTTTGCATCTGCCTTGAAGCATGTTCTTCGACAGGACCCTGATGTGATAATGGTCGGTGAAATGCGCAACCTTGAGACCTTTAGCGCAACGATGACTGCCGCGGAAACCGGACACCTGGTACTTTCCAGTCTTCATACCAAAGATGTCATCCAGACCGTTGACCGGATCATAAATGTTTTTCCTGCTCACCAGCAGGACCAGGCGCGGGTGCAGCTTGCAGGGGCGCTTGAAGGGGTAATTTGCCAGCGGCTGATACCGCAGTCAAATGAAAACAGGCTTATCGTTGCCTGTGAGGTGATGATTGCCACTGATGCCATACGAACACTGATTCGTGAAGGGAAAACGCATCTTATTCCGAGTACCATTGAATCAAGTTCGAAGCATAACATGGTGAGCATGGACAAGTCACTGGTGAATCTTTTCAATAAGGGCTTGATATCAAAAGACTCCCTCTTCCGGCACTGCATTAAACCGGACTATGTGAAGGGATTGCTGAATATTGGATCGGTGAAATCCTCCTGACTGTGAAGGCACCTCTCTGACGTTCTGTACATCATATCCTGCAGGACCCTTATAATCCTGAGAGCACTTCCATCACCCTTTTTATCACTGTCTTGTTCCACGTGATTGAGATATGATTGGCATGCACCGTAGAATGGTGCCCTGCCCACGGACAGCGTGAACTTTTTACGGTAACCATAAAATCGCCCTTTCCCGGGACGAGTTCATCGGGGACAATGGCCGCCGGCATGATTTTAATCAGCGAATCGGGAATAACAATAAGCGGTTTAGGAAATAGCCTGTCACCTTTTTTTCTCCACTGGTAAACAGTAACCAGTTCCGTTTTTCTTCCGCCAAATGATAGATAGTGAGTCCCCTTAACAGGAATGTCCTGCAGGTCTTTAAAAAAGTCCGATCCGGGCATAAGCTCCCTGAGTGCCGCGCCGTCAATGAGATCATGGGTCCTTTTTATAACATCTGAAACCGTTCCGTGCGTCTGCAACGGAAGGAACTTCTTGAGAACCGTTGAAAGGGGCGAGAGATGCCTGCTGATCAGGGATAGTGAGCTCCCTTTATGGGGCGTGGAGAGCGTAATCAGTGCCTTGATGCCATGGTGCCGTCTCTCCATGTATTTTCTCGCAACAAGCCCCCCCCTGCTGTGGCAGACAAGGGCAGTGTCTTTCCGGGGAAACGTCCTTCCGGTCAGTTGTACTATTTCTTCAAGTTCTTCAACTGCTGCATCAATAGGACCAACGGGCCTCCTCTGGCTCCAGCAGAGAAGATTGAACCCTTCGTCCCTGAGCGCAGACCAGAGGTTGTTAATTTTTTTCGGGACATGACCGATGGTTATCCTGCTTTTAATTTCCCCCTTTTCCGAAGGGAGGCGAGAGGGGAGCACCGGTCCCGGCTTCGTTGCCGCAAAAACTTTCATGGGGACATTTTTACCAAGGACCTTTGTGTCAACAGGGTCAAGCCAGAAATTGCTATCCATTCCAAGACCGTGGACAAAGATTATGACGGGCCTGTCCCCGCTGCCCTTATGGATTGTTATATCTAAATCCACACTCAATGAAGGATTGCCAGCATCAGGAGACTTCGATTCTTTTAAAACTGCCGTTTTTATCCAGATATACCACTTCTTTTATCCGGGCATTGCGGATCATCCGGTCACACAGCTTACAGGGCGTTCCCGCGGCATAGGCCCTGTCCTCTTCATACCCGGCAATATAGATTGTTGCGTCTTTCATTCTGTCAGGAGGGGCATTGATAATTGCATTCTGTTCAGCATGCACGGCTTCACACAGCTCGTACCGCTCGCCTGAAGGGATATTGAGTTCTTTCCTCGTGCATGTACCGGTATCAATGCAATTTTCACTTCCCCGGGGAGAGCCGTTATATCCTGAACTTATTATGACCCTGTCCTTTACAATGACGGCACCGTATTTTCTGCGCAGACATGTAGACCGTGAAGATACCACCTTTGCAATTTCTATAAAATACGTGTCCCAGTCCGGTCTCATATCAGGACTCCTTAGTCCGCGGTCATTATCAACGTGCTGTACCCTTCGTCGCCGAGTTTCTCGGCAGCTGAATAGGCATTGCTGTAGGTCGTAAATTTTCCTACCTTGACCCTGTAATATCTTTTTCCCTTTAAAAGAATGGTCGTCATATAGACATTATCATATTCATATTCAAGACCCTCTTTCAGCCTGACAGCATTGCTTTTATCACTGAATGACCCGACCTGGACAGTTAATGGTGCCGATGTTTCCGTGGGGAGAAAGGGGACCCGCCTGACATAGCGCATGTCCCTGCCGACAGGGGCCACCTTCACCTTTCCAACGCCCTTTTCCACGAAACCTATTTCCCTTGCCGCCCCATAGGAAAGATCGAGGTCCCGCCCCCGTATAAAGGGGCCCCTGTCATTTACCGTAACAACGACGGTCCTGCCGGTATCGGGATTGGTAACCCTCAGCTTCGTTCCGAACTTCAGGGTCTTGTGTGCTGCCGTAAGACCATACATATCATAGCGCTCGCCCGATGATGTCGGCCTTCCGTGAAATTGGGAACCATACCATGATGCCGTCATATAGTGATCTCCCTGATCAGGCAGATAATCCGCAGGAGGGACAGGGGCGCAGGCGGATATGCACAGCAGTCCGATTATTATAAAAAGACGTTTCATCACCAACTATAATAACCGAACTGCCGCTGCTATTTCATGCGACGTGGTTCTTTATCTGTTATATGAGCCTGTGTTCAAAGGCAGTGCAGTGGTCAGCTGCATTTCGTAAACCCGCAGTCCCTGCACACAGCGCATCCGCCCTCATGCTCAACAGCGCCGCCGCAGTCGGGGCAGGCACCGCAGAGCATTGTCATCTCTTTTTTGGGATGAGACCCGTTCCCGTTGCTCTTGTTCCCTTTTTCCGTGTATCTTTCTATTGCCTTTGATATGGCATCAGAACAGGACGCAATCTTGCCGCCGCTTGTCCATGCGGGACTGTGACAGCTTATGCCCCGCAGCTGTTTTTCAATCTCCACAGGCTCTATATTGCTCCTGAACGCGAGGCTTACAAGCCTCCCGATTGCTTCCGCCTGGCTGGAGGCACAGCCGCCGGCCTTTCCCATTTGTGTGAAGAGCTCGAAAAGGTTGCCGTCTTTGTCTTCATTGATAGTGACATAGAGGTTGCCGCAGCCGGTTTTCATGAGCCTTGTGGTCCCTTTAATTACCTCAGGCCTTTCCTTTGGCGTAATTTTAAGTGTCAGGGGTGTTTTTTCACTCCCGTTCTCATTCTTTGCGGTCTGTCCGGTAGAGAGGACCTGTTCATCCCGCGAACCGTCCCTGTACACGGTAAGCCCCTTACAGCCAAGGCCATAGGCGAGGTAATATACATCTTCCACATCTTTCGGGCTGGCATCATGGGGAAAATTGACCGTCTTCGAAACCGCATTATCAACCTGTTTCTGAAAGGCCGCCTGCATCCGTACATGGTCGAGGGGTGAAATATCATGCGCGGTAATGAAGGCCTTCTTAACATCATCGGGAATGCCGTCAATGTCCTTCAGACTTCCCCTTTCTGCAATCTCTTCGATGAGTTCCTTGCTCCAGAACCCCCTCTCCTTTGCAATTCTCTCGAAATAGGGATTGACCTCATAAAGTCTGGTTCCTTCGAGAACGTTCCGCACAAAAGACACCGCAAACAGAGGCTCTATGCCGCTTGAGCACCCTGCTATGATTGAGAGGGTCCCTGTCGGTGCTATCGTGGTAGTGGTGGCATTTCTCACGGCATTTTCGTCAGTATAGACACTCTCCTCAAAATTCGGGAAGACCCCTCTTTCCACAGCAAGGAATGCAGATTGTTTTTTACTTTCCCCCTGGATAAACTTCATGACTTCGTTGGCAAGTTTTGATGCCTCAACAGAGTTATAGGGGATGCCAAGCTGTATCAGCATATCGGCCCATCCCATGACGCCGAGCCCTATTTTCCTGTTTGCTTTTGTGGCCTCTTCTATTTTTTTCAATGGATATCTGTTGATATCAATAACATTATCAAGGAAATGGACGGACAGCCGAACGGTGTCCTTTAATGCGTCCCAGTCGATAAGCCCGGAAGGTGCTTCGTCACTTTCACGCTTCCGTGCCTGCGCACTTACGAACCTGGCCAGGTTAACTGAGCCCAGATTACATGACTCATAGGGCAGAAGCGGCTGTTCACCGCAGGGGTTCGTGCTTTCGATCTGGCCTGCGGAAGGAGTAGGATTGCACTGATTCATTCTGTCCATGAATATGATGCCCGGTTCCCCGTTTTTCCATGCGTGGTTCACGATCAGGGAAAATACGTCCCGGGCCTTTAAGCGGTGCACTGATTTCTTTGTATGGGGGTTTATCAGGTCATAGTCTTCGTCCTTTTCAAGGGCCTTCATGAACACATCCGTCAATGCCACGGACAGGTTGAAATTGTTGAGCGTGGAATTATTGTCCTTTGCCGAAATAAACTCCAGTATGTCCGGGTGGTCAATACGTAATATCCCCATATTGGCCCCCCTTCTTGTACCGCCCTGTTTTATCGCTTCCGTAGCTGAATCAAAAACCGCCATGAAAGAGAGAGGCCCTGAGGAAACCCCTTTGGTGGACCCCACAATATCCCCCTTTGGTCTCAGGTTAGAGAATGAAAATCCGGTCCCTCCGCCTGATTTATGAATGAGCGCAGCGTTTTTGACTGCCTCAAAAATAGAATCCATTGAATCGTCAATGGGGAGAACAAAGCAGGCAGACAGCTGGCCGAGTCTTCTTCCTGCATTCATAAGAGTGGGACTGTTCGGGAGAAAATTCAGTGAGGTCATGAGGGTATAAAACCTGTCCTCTAACGCAGCAATATCTGTTTCGGACTTGCCGTAATTCAGTTCAACGGACGCAACCGCCCTTGCAACCCTTCTGAACATGCTTTCGGGCTCCTCGATGACCCTCCCTTCCCTGTCTTTTTTCAGATACCTCTTTTCAAGTACTTTTAATGCGCTCGGACTTAATTTCAGCTGTTTTGATCCGGTTTCTGCCATTATTCCTCCCTTTTCCGTAAAAAACTTATATTATATTTCATTAATGATTTAGCGTAAGAAACATTTTTTCTTATGGGCATTTAAATAATTTTGCCCATTTTGTCATTTTGTCCAGAGTGCCGCCTATCCTCTATTTAGAGGCGCTAAGAGATTAAACCACAATATATTGTATATGTCAAGCAAAAAAAACTAATTTTTGAAGTACTTGATTTTAATGATGTTTTTCTGTGAACAGGAGGTTCATTATTTGTGGATTAACAGTTTTACCGGATAAGGCATAGTTAACCTGCCGCGTACTGTCCCTGTCTGTCGATTATAGATATCCTCAATACTGGATACTGCCTTTGTCTGATGATGGGCATTATTCAGGTTTCTTTTCATTTTGCCCTTTAGTTTTTTCATCAACGTGCCGATAGTGATATACGGAGAGAGGGAATCGCCGCATGTTGTGACGATGATCACAATAATGGGGCCGATTATTTGATATAAAATCAGGGAAGAGGTCAGTCATATACAATGGCGGCAAAACTGGGACAATTACTTATCAATAAAAACATAATTTCAGGTGAACAGCTGAACAAGGCCATGGAATTACAAAAAAAAGAAGGCGGCCTCGTCGGTTCCAACCTCATTAAGCTCGGGTATTTGACGGAGGACGCACTGGTGGAGTTTCTCAGCAGTCAGTACAGTGTCCCGTCTATCGATCTGACAGGTGTGGAGATAGACACCTCCATAATCAAATTCATCCCCTATGAAGTAGCAAATAAATACCATATATTTCCGATTTCAAAAAACGGCGCTTCATTAAAGCTTGCAATGACCGACCCATCGAATGTTTTTGCGATAGATGACGTTAAATTTATGACCGGTTACGATGTAGAACCCGTCGTCGCCTCGGAATCTTCACTGAAAGAAGCCATATCCAAATACTACGAACAATCGGACCTGAAAGATGCAATCAGCGGCATAGATCTGGATGATGACAGTTTAGACCTCATACAGGACACAGATGATGACGTTGACATGAACGAACTGAAGAGTGCGGTAGAGGAAGCCCCTGTAGTAAAGCTTGTCAACCTGATCCTCAGCGAAGCCATATCCAGAGGAGCCAGTGATATTCATCTGGAGCCCTATGAAAAAACGTTCAGGATCCGCTACAGAATTGACGGCGTGCTCTACGATGTAATGCAGCCCCCGGTCCGGTTAAAGGCCGCATTATCGTCCCGGCTGAAAATTATGGCCGAGCTCGATATTGCAGAGAGAAGGCTTCCCCAGGACGGGAGGATCAAGTTAAAGGTACGGGACAAGGGGATCGACCTGCGTGTCTCCACCCTGCCCACGCTCTTCGGCGAAAAAATCGTTATGAGGATCCTCGACAAAAGCAATCTGAATCTTGATCTTACCAAACTCGGCTTTGAAGAAAATGCCCTGAAGGACTTTGAAGAAGCAATCCGCTCACCCTTCGGCATGGTGCTCGTTACAGGTCCGACGGGAAGCGGGAAAACAACCACGCTGTATTCTGCCCTGAGTACGATCAATGAAATCGATGTCAATATCATGACCGCTGAAGATCCGGTGGAATATAACCTTTTAGGCATAAACCAGGTGCACGTCAGGGAAGACATCGGCCTCACCTTTGCAGCTGCCCTCAGATCATTTCTGAGGCAGGACCCTGATATTGTTATGGTGGGTGAAATCAGGGACTTTGAGACAGCCGAAATTGGCGTTAAGGCCGCCCTTACAGGCCACCTTGTGCTGAGCACCCTCCATACGAATGATGCGCCGAGCACCATATCAAGACTTTTGAACATGGGGATTGAACCATTCCTTGTTTCAGCCTCGGTGGTGTTGATATTGGCCCAGAGGCTGTGCAGGAAGATATGTGAGCACTGCAAGGAAGTTGAGAAAATACCGGAAGATGCCCTGGTCTCTGTCGGTTTTTCCAGGGATGTAATCGGTACATTTGAATGCATGAAGGGGCAAGGGTGCCCGTCATGCGGCGGAACAGGCTATAAGGGAAGGATAGCGCTCTATGAGGTCATGCCGATGAAAGAGGCATTGAAAGATATGGTTATCAAGGGTGCAACAGCCAGTGACATGAAAAAGGCGGCCATCAAAATGGGAATGAACTCACTGAGAATGAGCGGTCTGACAAAAATTAAAGAAGGAGTGACTACCATTGAAGAAATTCTAAGGGTAACATTCGCGGACAAATAGTTTTTTTAAGCCGGGACAGGCTAAAGGAGCGAATAAAAAATGCCGTTTAAGAATACTATTAAAACCTTTTACCGTACACAGAGGAACTGACGATGGCAACATTGTATGATTTACTGAAAACCATGATTGAAAAAAACGCATCCGATCTTCATATAAGCACGGGCACGCCTCCCCGGATACGGGTTGACGGTTCACTTGTTCCGCTCGCTGTCGCAAATCTTACGCCTGCCGAGACGAAATCCTTATGCTACAGCATTCTTACGGACACACAGAAACATAAATTTGAGGAAAACAGCGAACTCGACCTTTCTTTCGGCGTAAAAGGGCTGAGTCGTTTCAGGGCCAATATGTTCATGCAGCGGGGAGCAGTGGCAGGGGCCTTCAGAATGATTCCCTTCCAGATAAAGTCATTCCGGGAACTCGGACTCCCTCCTGTTCTTAATGAGCTTGCAAAAAAACC
>JBFKMY010000079.1:0-8969 GCA_041629615.1 Thermodesulfovibrionia bacterium
CCGCAGCTTCATGAGGATCATTTCTGAGAAAAGCTGTTGCCTGCTCGTGTGAGAGGAGAAACTTCTCTATTTTATCAGGATCCTTATGTAATAAATCACTCTTAACAAGGATGCCGTAACTCGGATTGTTCGGCCACAGCGCTGAAGGAGGATAAAGAATTTTACCGTGAGCATAGTGCATTACTGCAACAGCCAGTGCAGGTGTTCCGACTGCAGCGGATACTTCCCCTTTGTGAACAGCATCCAATACCCTGTCTGCCCATTGAAAATTAACGACCTGTACATCCTTGTCAAGATTAAATCTCCTCAGGAATTCCGCTATAATTACATCGTGGATAGAGCCCTTGCCGGGCACTCCTATTTTTTGGCCGGCAAACTGCTTAAGTATGTCCTCGAGATCATGGATTTCCGGGAACCCTTTGAATTTCTTGCTGCCGCTTATCACGGTGCCTTCCATATGGCCGCCTGCGATGCATTTAATCCCGACGCCTCTGTCCATTCCTATTATCGCCGGGGGAAGCCCGAGATATGCAAGGTCTATTTCCCCTTTTTCAAAGGCATTGACCAGCGCAGGCCCTGTTCCCGATAGTTTCCACTCCACGCCGGGCCCCAGCGTGCCTCTGGCAATCATCAGGATTGAGGTATGATAAAAAGTGGAAAGATGCCCTATGCGGAGACTCATGGAATTCAGCCCGCCAGTATTTTTTGATGTATTATTAATATCGAATGTATTGAGCTGAGAGCTGAATGCTGACAGCTAACAGCTGTTTTGGAGCGGGCGACGGGATTCGAACCCGCGACCCCCAGCTTGGGAAGCTGATACTCTACCACTGAGTTACGCCCGCACACTTATTTACGGGATATTGTATATTGCACGTATTACTTAATTCAAGGAGCACCAGTATTATAAGAACATAATGCATCCGCAATGAGCAGGTACGGCGTTCCATGGTGTAAATGCCGAGATCTTTCACGGCCTCGAAAAATTTCACTCCCCCTGTATTATTTCAGTGAAATCTTGCCCCTATTACTGCTAATATGTTAATACTCTTGTTTTTGTTATAATAAAAACAATGTTTGGATTTCTGGCAAAAATAATCGGCACAAAGAACGAACGGGAGATAAAAAAACTCCTGGAGAGTGTAGAGCTGATTAATTCCCTTGAGCCTTCAACGAGCGTCCTCAGCGATAGTGAGCTCAGGGCAAAAACAGATGAATTCCGCAGGAAAATCAATGACGGAGAGAGTCTGGACACGATCCTTCCCGAGGCATTTGCCGTAGTCCGGGAGGCTTCAGTCCGTGTTCTTCACATGCGGCATTTCGATGTCCAGCTTATCGGCGGCATGGTGCTTCACCGGGGGATGATAGCCGAGATGAAAACAGGGGAAGGGAAGACCCTTGTTGCAACGCTCTCGGTGTATCTGAACGCCCTTGACGGCAGAGGGGTCCATATCATTACTGTCAATGATTACCTTGCAAAAAGAGATGCGCAGTGGATGAGCCCCCTGTATGATTTTCTCGGGTTGTCCGTTGGCATTATCCAGCACGATATTTCTTTTATGTATGACAGGTCATATCATGCAGAAGACAGCAGACTGCAATATTTACGACCCGTGGAGCGAAAAGAAGCGTATGCTGCTGATATTACGTACGGCACAAATAATGAATTCGGCTTTGACTACTTAAGAGACAACATGAAATATCATATAAATGATTATGTACAGGGCAAGTTGAATTATGCCATCGTCGACGAAGTAGACAGTATTCTCATTGACGAAGCGCGAACGCCCCTGATAATATCCGGCCCTTCCGAGGAGTCAACTGACAAGTACTATAAGATCGACAAGATCATACCGAGACTTAAAAAGGATGAAGACTACACGATTGATGAAAAAGCAAGGAGCGCCATTCTTACTGAAGAGGGAAACATTAAAGTAGAAAATCTTCTCGGTGCCGGAAATCTCTATGATCCTGCAAATGTGGAACTGGTTCATCACGTCAATCAGGGCCTGAGGGCGCATGCACTATTTAAGCGGGATGTGGATTATATTGTAAAGGACAATGAAGTCATTATCGTCGATGAGTTCACGGGCCGTCTCATGCCGGGCAGGCGCTGGTCTGACGGACTGCATCAGGCGATAGAGGCAAAGGAGGGGGTAAAAATAGCAAGTGAAAACCAGACCCTTGCTACCATAACCTTTCAGAATTATTTCAGGATGTACAATAAACTCTCCGGCATGACAGGGACCGCCGAGACAGAGGCCGCGGAGTTCGCAAAAATATACAACCTCGATGTGCTGGTAATCCCCACAAACAAAGAGATGATACGGCGCGATAATGCCGATGTCATTTATAAATCTGAACAGGCCAAATTTAATGCCGTCATTGACGAAATAGTTGATTGCCATAAAAGAGGACAGCCCGCTCTCGTCGGGACCATATCCATTGAAAAGTCGGAGCTGCTGAGCTCCATATTGAAGAAAAAAAAGATACCCCATTCTGTCCTGAATGCAAAATATCATGAAAATGAGGCTGAGATCATTGCCCAGGCCGGCAGAAGCGGAGCCGTCACCATTGCGACAAACATGGCCGGTCGAGGCACAGACATTGTGCTGGGCGGCAATCCTGAGGGTCTGGCCAAGGATATGCTGCATAACAGGAAAGACATCTCCGATGAAGAGTTTAGCAGGACACTTGAAAAGGCCAGGGAGGCCTGTGCAGGAGACAGGGAGAAGGTCATCGCTGCAGGCGGTTTGCACATTCTCGGCACAGAAAGACATGAATCCAGAAGAATCGACAATCAGCTCAGGGGCCGTTCCGGGCGTCAGGGTGATGCCGGTTCATCCCGGTTTTATCTCTCCCTTGAAGATGACCTCATGAGGATTTTTGGCTCTGACAGGATCTCAGGGCTCATGGGAAAACTCGGAATGGATGAGGACCAGCCTATTGAGCATAAATGGGTAACAAAGGCCATAGAGTCTTCCCAGAAAAAAGTCGAAGCCCACAATTTTGACATACGAAAGCACCTGCTTGAATATGATGATGTGAATAATATGCAGCGCACGGAAATTTATTCATTCAGGCGTGAAATACTTGCCGCAGAAAGCATGGAAGACAGGATGGCCGGGATGATCGAAGATGTCCTTGATGAAATCCTTGCTATTTACTGCCCTGAGAACCAGCACCCTGAGGAATGGGATTTAAAAAGTCTCAAGGACGCGCTGTACGGGCAGTTTGCCCTGTCCCCGGAAATAGAACGTTCAGGTTTTGATGATCTCCGAAACAGCCTGCTGGAAACAATACACGATGCGTATAAAAACAAGGAACGGGAAATAGGAGCCGAGACATTAAGGTACCTTGAAAGAATGATTATGCTTCAGGTGCTTGACACCCAGTGGAAAGACCACCTGCTGAGCATGGACCACTTAAAGGAGGGGGTCGGTCTCAGGGGATACGGCCAGAGGGACCCTCTTGTTGAGTACAAAAGAGAAGCCTTCAATATTTTTGCTGACCTGAGTGACAGGGTCGCGTCTGAGGTGATCGCACGATTAATGAAAATCCAGATTGCACGGGACGATGCTGTGGAGAAAAAATTCGCGCCAAGACCATCGAGGATGACCTATGGCAGGGGCGGGGGCGCCGCCACTAAACCGCAGACGGTAGTTAAGGACAAGAAAATAGGAAGGAATGACCCCTGCATATGCGGAAGTGGTAAAAAATACAAAAAGTGCTGTGGTATAAATGCATAATATCCTGATTATAGACAAGGGGACGTCCTCTATTCACACCTTTAAAAAGACCCTGGAAAAGAAAGGGTATCGTTTAATCAGCGAACAAAATATCACGAACGCTATCCCCCATCTTAAAGGCGGTGACATTGATTTAATCACCATTGACAGTCTTGTTTTATCAAAAATCCGTCAGTCGGGCACATTCAGCCGGCTTGCGGATGGGATACCCGTAATCGTCGTGACAGATTCGCACACGATGAAGGAAAAACCTCTCCGTCGGAAAGACAGAAATTCAGCACTCCTGCGTGAACCCCTGTCTGCGCGCGATTATCACTATTGGGCAGAAAGGCTGATCAGGGGGAAAAACCTTGAAGATGAAACGCGTCTGCTCCGTTCAAAACTGCAGACCCAGAAGCAGGTAACGGATTACCATAATGACATTATTGAAACGTTCACTTCAGATACTAAAATAAAGGATAATCTGCATGCCATACTGGAAAGGACCAGGAAAATGACCGGGGCCAGTGCATGTTCGCTGCTTATTAATGACGAATCTATTTTTGAAATAATCCATTTACGAACGTCAAAAAAAATAAACAGGTTTACCTTTAATCAGGGTGTGGGCATTGCCGGATGGACCATGAAAACAGGAAGCCCCGCTATCGTGCATGATGTAGCAAAGGACAGGCGTTTTAATAAAAAAGCGGATTCATTTCCAAATCTGAAAATCACGTCATTACTGTGTGCTCCCCTGAAAATGAAGGACCGCATTGTTGGCGCGCTGAGGGCAGTCAACAAGAAAAGGGGAGGCCCTTTTACGGACGATGACCTGCATGCCCTTGTCAATGCCTCCATTTATGCATCGCTGGCCATAGAGCGTACCTTTTTACATGAGAAGTTAAAGAATGACGAGCTTACCAATCTTTTCAATGCACGCCATCTGCACCATGTAATGGAAATGGAGGCAATACGGTCACTTCGCTATAAATCACCTTTTTCACTGTTGTTCATGGACATAGATAATTTCAAAAAAATCAACGACAAATTCGGGCATTTAGTCGGAAGCAGGGCCCTTGTTGAAATCGCGCAGATACTCCAGAAAAATCTGAGAAAGATTGATATAATCGCACGATATGGCGGCGACGAGTTCGTTATCATTCTCCCGCAAACTCCTCATGATGGAGGATTTATGGTGGCGGACAGGTTGAGAAGGCTGATAGAGAAAAAAGTGTTTCTCAAGCAGGAGGGCCTCTGCATCAGTCTTACCGCGAGTTTTGGGGTTGCATCTTTTCCGCGTGATGCCAAAAACAAGGATGACCTGATTGAGATAGCTGACAAAGCTATGTACCGCGCAAAATTTTCCACAAAAAATGTTGTTTTTTCAGCAACGTAGATCTTTCGCCATGGAGGGGCACATGTATCTGTGCCTGGTTATTGCAGAGAACAGGAGATAGCAGGGTATTATGTTTGGCTGGCACCGCATAAAGTTTGGCGCTCTTCTTGAGAACATGTCAGACGGTACATACTTTGTGGACCGCAACCAGAAAATAAAGTACTGGAACAGGGCCGCTGAAAAACTGACCGGCATACCTGCAGACGCAATAATCGGTACGTCCATTGACCGGACAACGGTCAGATACGAAGATGAAAGGGGAAATCCCCTGCATCCCTTCGAACATCCTGTAGCACTCTGTTTGCAGGAAAAAAAGGTCATCAGCAAAACCTTTTTCATCAGGACAGGAAACGATAAAACAATACCCGTTGAAGAGAGCGCTTCCCCCTGTTATGAGAAAGGAAAAATCTCAGGGGTAGTTGCAACCTTCAGGGACATCACTCCGTGCATCAGGAAAATGGAACAGCGGATAAAATCCGAGAGGAAGGAACGGTTGATCCCCATATGCGGATGGTGCAAGAAAATCAGGAGTGATGAGAATTACTGGGAGCAGCTCGAAACCTATCTCACCAACGAGGGGTTCGGCATTTTTACGCATGGCATGTGCCCGACCTGTGCAGATAAAATTTTCGAGAAGAAGGTCTATCTCGAAAGTTATCAGAACATATGCAAATCCATAAGTTCGAGCATCTCCCTTGATGAAGTTCTGCAGTTGATCGCAACGAATGTTGTGAAGGTAATGAACGTCAAGGCAAGTTCACTCAGGCTCCTGAACAGGCACACCAGACAGCTGGAACTCGCTGCCTATCACGGGCTCAGTGAAAAATACGCAAATAAAGGGCCTGTTTCCTCAGACGCAAGTATTGATGATGCATTGGCAGGCCAGTCAGTTTCAGTATATGACATAGCAGAGCATAAAGATTCACCCTATTACAGAGAAGCCAAGGAGGAAGGCATCAGGAGCATCCTCTCCATTCCGCTGCGATTTGAAAAAGAGGTCATAGGAGTACTCAGGATGTATACCACTGAACCGGTGAAATATACTGACGAAGACATGAAATTCATCTCTGCAATAGCGGAACAGGGCGCAATAGCAATTCTCAACGCACGGCGATTTGAAAGGGCGGTGTCGCGGGAAAAGGAATATCTCAGGGTTTTTGAAGAGATCACCAAGGCCGTCAGTTCTACGCTGGATATAAATGAGATGTTACATCTGATCGTAAAGAAAATCCCTGAAGTCATGGGATTGAAGGGCAGTTCACTCCGTCTTCTTGATGAAGGAAAAAAGCAACTGGAACTTGTCGCCTATTTCGGGCTCAGTGAAAAGTATGCCAATAAAGGGCCCGTCCCCTATGACGCGAGCATTGATGATGCGCTGGCCGGAAAACCCGTGTCCGTATACGATGTTACTGAACACAAGGATTCAAAATATTACCGGGAGGCCATGGAAGAGGGCATCATGAACATCGTCTCCATTCCCATGCGATACCAGAACAGGCTGATAGGGATACTCCGGCTCTATACATCTGAACCGCCGCGGTGCAGGAAGGAAGACCAGAGATTCATGTCGGCAATTGCGGAGCAGACCGCAATTGCCATTGTAAACGCCCGGCATTTTGAAACAGAACTGACCAGGGAAAAGCAGTATCTCAGCGTATTTCAGGAAATCACGAAGGCAATAAGCTCCTCCCTCAATGTAAAGGAAGTGCTTGATATGATTGTAAGGAAAATCCCTGATGTCATGAACCTCAAAGCCGCAACAGTCCGGCTGCTTGACCCGTCAGGGAAAAAACTGAAACTGGTCGCCTCACACGGACTGAGCGAGAAATATTTAAATAAGGGCCCCGTAGACGCTGAAAAAAATGTCACCGATGCACTGAAAGAAACCCCCGTTGCCATCTACGATGTTCCCACTGACCACAGAATCCGGTATAAAGCAGAGGCCGAAGAGGAAGGAATAAAAAGCATGTTGACGCTGCCTGTTATTGCCCGTGGCAAAGTGCTCGGCATCTTACGGCTTCTTACCGGAGAGCCCAGAGAGTTCTCTCAACAGGAAATAGATTTTGCCGCCTCACTGGCCGAGCAGTGCGGGACAGCAATAGAAAACGCGACCCTTTATGAAAAAACCAGGAAAGAATATGATGATATCATGCGATACATAGACGGGACTGTTCTGGAGAAGGAGTAGATTTCATATATAAGGGGTATCTGTGTCCGATGCCCTGACTGCCGTCTCATCCGGTTTGAACGTTTTATTGTATTGCAGCGACGGCCGATACTTACGTTGAAGAGCCCTTCCTCACTTTCCGCTTCATACTTGAACCCCCGTTGCATGCAGGAACAGAATAGAGGCGGTAAGCACAATCAGGGCCTATAAATTTTACTGCTGCCTTATAGGGAAGCTTGATTGTTCCCTTGAGTACAAGATCTCTATAGAGATATCTGACCCTCATTTCTTCAGCCTTTATCTTCATGCCATACAGCGTGCCTCCGTTATCACCGGGCCATCTGTTATTGTCAGCATAAGGCACACCATCCTGCGGTCACATTCTCTCTCTCGCCTTTTCGATTGCCAGCTCTACACGATGCGCATCCTCAGCCACACCCTCAAGAAAATCAATCATGTCCTCACGGTCTTTTCCTTTCTTCTCAACGATCTTCTCCATGGCCTTTATGTCTGCATTGTACGACTGATACTGTTCCATCAGGACCTGGTGGAGATAAACGCCTGCTGCTTCAATGAGCTTGGCAACGTACTGAAATTTAAAATTTTCACGGTAATTCTCGAAATGGAAGACGATCGATTTCTCTGTTTCACGTTTAATAAGTTTGATCCCTTCAGCAAGGGCATGCAGCTGTTCCTCCTGCTCAATATCGGGCTGTTTCTTAAGCGCCTTTTTAAAAAACTTTTTCACCGAGTAAAAGCCAAGAAGCATGACTGTTTCAG
Source organism: Thermodesulfovibrionia bacterium (assembly GCA_041629615.1). GTDB lineage: Bacteria > Nitrospirota > Thermodesulfovibrionia > UBA6902 > UBA6902 > JBFKMY01. The sequence continues at coordinate 8,072 of JBFKMY010000079.1, forward strand.
CCCTTACTTTTGAATAGTATTGCAGCGTAGCAGTGGAGGATGGCAGCTTCAAGCCGGCAACGCGCTTCAGGACATCCATATCCAGCAGGCTTTTCACGTCCTGTTCGTCCACCTGATTTTCCCCGGAGTGGCTCGTGATGACGGCCTTCAATTCTGCTATGTCATCGGAGGCCATTGCATAAAAAGGCCCTGCAACCTCCTCCAATGACGATTTTATTCGTTTCTCTATGTGCCCTCTGAAACGCGCAATTTCAGGATTTGCAGTCTCGGCCATATACGTATCCAGCGCCTGCTTAAACTCCTGGAATACAAAATACAGGGTATTGGAAAACCCGGACGCTGTCAATTTTTCCCTGTATTTTTCCACTGATACCGTATACTTGTTCACAAAGGCCGACGTCTGACCCAGTACACTATCTTTCCGGGGATTAAAAAAACGGTCAATGTCCGTTCTCAGATCTCTCATTATGTCCCCTTTGGCGCCTGTTAATGTTTTATTAATAAGAGACTTGATCTGGTCCATCCTCTTCTGGCGGTATTCCATCTTTTTAATAGTGGCTGAAACCCCGTCCGTGTCCTTTTCCATAAGCTCCCTGTTCATATGGATCCAGCGATCAAACCCCGATACCATGACATCCATTCTTTCAAGATGGTTCTTCAACAGCAGGCCGAACCGCTCCTGAGTGAGTTTCACATTCAGGTCAGTCTCAAATCTCCGGGTTTCACTGTTGGAAAAGGAAACCAGGTCTTCCTCAGCCTCCCACTGGGCAAGGCGCAGTTTGTCTTTCCTGGCAAGGCTTCCGGAAAGGGCTCTAAAAAGATTAAACAATGATGAAAATGCATAGACATCCGGGTCAGGCCTTACCATGGCCAGTTCCTCCCTTACCTTACCGATAAG
>JBFKMY010000080.1:0-8957 GCA_041629615.1 Thermodesulfovibrionia bacterium
GCTGCCGACGGTGTTGGTTGTCCCGACCGCCCGGGGCGATCTGCTCTGGGGCATCTGGGAGGGGCTGTGCGAGCTGGTCGCGGCCGGTCAAATCCTGCAACCGCCGCGCTTGCTGGCAGTAGAGCCGATTCCCCGCCTGTCCCGGGTCCTGGCCGGGGAGGATTACCGCGGGTCCTTCTCCGGAGACAATCATGGGATGGTCTCTATCGGCGGGTCCACCGCGACTTATCAGTCCATCGACGCGCTGCTGGGGTCCGGCGGCACCGCGCTCGAGGTGACGGATCGAGGCGCAAAAGAAGCCCAGCAAGAACTGGCCAGGGAGGGGATTTATGCGGAAATAATCTTTAATGGAATAGAGGCTTCCGGAAGAGCCGGGAAGCTGAATGGGATTAAGAAATATCCAGTTAAACCCCATTCCTGCGGCCCTCTTAAAGTGTTTTTCCCAAGAAACAAATTTCCCCGCAAGGAGGGGGAATATATTGTAGATTATCATCCTGCGGGGTTTTTCCATTGTTGCTATAACTATACCATCCTGCAGACCTGTTTGCGAGCGGACGTGGCGTCAGCCACAGAAAGAAATTAATATTCTTCCAGGGGAAGGTGATTTGCCTTCCATTCCTCGAGTCCGCCTTCATATATCTTTACATTCGGAACGTTCAGCATTTTCAATGCAGCGGCTGCTTTCTTGGAAGCCTTGCACTTCTTGCTGGCGCAATAGATAATAATCTCATCGTAATCCAGCAATTCGCGTCTTCTGTCTGCAACCTCGGGATACGGTATTGTGGTTGCTCCTTTGATCCTGTACCTGTTGCCGTCAAAAGTACCGATGGTATCAACCAGAATGAAGCGGTCGCCTCCCTCAAGTTTTTTCAAAAGGCTCTCTTTACTGATGCAGTCAATGGGGACATTCCAGTCTATCTGATACGACATACAGCAACCTCCTCTAACCTGTCTATTTATAAGGATTATTTCTCTATCAAATGAATGATCTACTATAGCATCCGGTAATCGGCCTGTCAATTAGGCTTCTGTTATGTTTTATCTACGTCCTTTCCCGGGTAACGTAATATATGGATTCTCTGTAAAAATGTTACCATGTTGTAATAAATTGCAATATCCACATACTGCTTATTACAATATAAATATTATCGCTCTTTCAAACAAGCTGCTCTATTTGCCGTACATTTGCCTTGGTCAATCCGGATGATACAGAGAACTCAGGACAAATCAGGAGTACATAAAGGAGGAACCTGAAATTATTGATTTAAGATACGAATTCGACTGGAGCATCCTGTTCACCGAGCCCTATTCCCGGATGCTTTTCACAGGCATCCTGATAACGCTCTTACTCTTTGCGCTCTCGTCTGTTGCTTCCCTGTTGCTGGGCACGGCAATTTCCATTTTGAGGTTATCAAGAATAAAATTCCTCCATTGGACCGGGACGTTCTATGTCAGGATATTCCAGAGTATCCCCGTCCTGTTCTGGATACTCTTTATATATTATGTCTTTCCTGCTGTTCTTCCTTTTGGCCTGGGTGCTGTTCTGAATAATTATTATTACTATCCTGTTCTGGCAGGGGCACTGGCGTTAACTCTGGATAACGCATCCTATGTATCGGATATTCTACGGGGCGGCCGGCTTCTCATCCCTCAAACGCAGAGAGACGTAGCAATCGCCACGGGTCTTACCCGCGTCCAGCAGTATATCCATGTCCTTCTCCCCCAGATGTTCAGGGTAATGCTCCCCCCCCTGGGTACCAGAATGGTACACAACTTCAAAAACACTACACTCTGTATGGCAATAGCAGCGCCTGAACTCATGTGGTCAACACAGCAGATCGAATCCCTGACCTTCAAGGGCGTGGAAGCGATTATTTTCGCAACTGTCTTTTATTTTTCGTTCTCAATACTGATGGCTTCATGCATCATCATTCTTGAGAGGCACATGAAAATTGATACGGCCAGCATAATTAAACCGAGGGCCTGATTGTTAATGAAAATACTTGAGAAATTTTCAAACTGGGATTTCTACCTTTTGGGTGCCTATCCCCAGGGTGAGCCCGGCGGTCTTCTCCTGAATATTATCCTTGCCGTACTTTCCCTGTCCCTGAGCTTCGGCTTCGGGGTCCTGTTCGGCTATAGCAGACTTTCCTCCAGGCTCTACGTGAAACTCCCCTGCATTGCATTCATAGAGATGGTGCGGGCGACGCCCCTCATTATTATTATTTTCTGGTTCTATATTGTTCTTCCCTATTTATCTGGCATAAACATATCGGTCTTCTGGGGTGTCCTCCTCTCCCTCTGTCTTTATGCTGCCGCATATCAGGCAGAAATTGTCAGGGCGGGTATCACGGCTGTTCCGAAAGGCCAGCTCGAAACAGCATTATCAAGCGGCATGTCGCGGTATAAGGCAATGGGACACGTCATTTTGCCCCAGGCATTCAGGATGATGATCCCTTCATTCGTGAGCTTCTTTATAGCGCTGTTCAAAGATACGTCCACAGTATTTATTATCGGCGTTGTCGAACTGACACAGGCAGGCTTTATAGTCAGCCACAGACAGCCCGATAAAATGTATGCTGCATATATTAGCATTGCTGCCGGATTCTTTCTCATTTGCAACACGCTGTCTTATTTTGCCGGGAAACTGGAGAAGCGAATAGGCGTCTATGATTTCCAGTCCTACAGGCCTGATGTCAGCAGAGATGAATTCATGCTGTTCCCCAAATACACGTTCCTGAGACGTCCCTCTGCCTGGATTTCGGAGAAAAAGAAGACACGTAAGAAATATGCCATGTTAATCGACCTGAGCAAATGTATCGGGTGTCACGCATGCCAGGTAACGTGCAAGGCAGAGCACGACGTTCCCTTCGGAGTATTTCGGTGTACGATTGACACATTTCAGTCAGGTCATTTCCCCGACATCAGGAAATTCTTTGTCCCGCGCATCTGTAATCAATGTGACAAACCTCCCTGCATCGAATCCTGTGAAGAAGAGGACGCCATATACAAAACCCCCGACGGAGTAGTCCGTATAAACAGCAGTAAATGTCCGACCAATGTGGAATGCAGGAAATGCTATGAGTACTGTCCCTATGATGCGATCGACATCCATCCCCTCACCGGCATGCCAGAAAAATGCGATTTCTGCTATGAGAGATTACAAAGGGGGGAAGAACCTGTCTGTGTAAAAAGCTGTATGGGAAAGGCAATACTATTTGGAGACATAAACGACAGGAAGAGTAAAATCTCTGCCATTATAAAGAGACGGCAAATCAAGGTGCTGCATCCTGAACACGGAACATACCCTCTGGTATTCTACCTGTTTAATGACGAAAGCAGTTCTTTTGTCCCGCTCGGAAAATATGAAATCCCCAAAGGCCGTTCTGCTCCCAGATTCCCGGTAAAGGAATTGACTCCGGACAGCACAGGAGCCACACCCTCCGTTTCAGTAAAAAAATACATTCATACAACAGACAGCATGTGTCCCTCTGAATGCGGCATTACCGTCCTTGTAGAGGACGGGGTTGCCAGAAAAATATATGGCAATCCTCATTCATTGATAAATAATGGAACGTTGTGTGCAAAAGGCGCAGCGGGGCTTCAGCTTACCTATTCTCCTCACCGTATTAAAACTCCCCTCATGAGGACAGGTGAAAGAGGAGATGATACCTGGAAGGCCATATCATGGGAGGAGGCCGCGGACTATGTTGCCCGGAAATTAGTCGGGTTAAAACATAAATACGGTGCAGAGACCGTGTTTTTTAATGGCGGGGACATGTCTGACGGCATTGCATATGAGCGTCTCTTTCGTGCCTTCGGGACCCCGAACATTGTCCATCACGGCAGTGTCTGTGATCCCAACCGTCAGTGGGGCCACATGCTCATGACAGGCGACACCAGGCCGCTCCCTGATGTTCAGCGCCCCTTGCTTATGAGAAATGAAAACGGCGAATTACATCTAAACAGCAAACACAATGCCCGTCTTATCCTGAATATCGGCGTCAATCCCTTTGTTGCCACGAGATTCAATTACATGTCAAACGGGATTCCCGCAGCAAGAGCGGAAAACGGGTGCACGTATATTGTCGTTGACCCTTCCCACACTAATTCCGCGTCACTGGCTGACATGTGGCTGCCCATCATCCCGGGGACGGACGCAGCGCTTCTGGCATCAATGCTCCAGTATATTATTGAAAATTGCCGTGAGGACTATCCTGCCCGGTGTTACATAGATCAGGATTTTATTAATAATTACACAACAGGCTGGGAGGAGTTCAGGGATGCCTTCATCTCGTTTACGAAAAGAAAAGACCCTTCCAATCATCTGCATTATTTCACCCTTGAATGGGGGGAGGAAAAAACGGGAATTTCCGCCGAGGACATAAAGAAAGTGGCCCATTTATTCGGCATAACAAAACCCGCGTCCATTGAGGTGGGCATGCACGGTACGGCCCATCACACGAACGGCGATGTGACCTCAATCCTCGCAACAGCACTCTGTCTGATCACCGGGAATGTGGACAGGCCCGGAGGTCTTGTCCTGATGGGGCCCCATAAGCCCAGAAAGGGTACCAAGACCGCGGGATATGAATTCCTTGACAAAAAAGTAATGAGAATGATCAACGGCACTGAAGCCTCGGGCATGATCTCTCGACTGCAGAAGGACCGGTATGGAGATTACCCTTCAGCGCACAGACCGGTCCTTGTTGATCTGCCGGGGAAGATGCGGGAAGGAATCAGGCTGAGCCACGGGCCTTTTAAAAATTACACCTATCCGGTGAAGGCATTCATCACGAGGGCCGGGAATACAGTAATCAGCGCAGGAAGTACGCCGGACTGGATCGACGCCCTTACCTCAAGGGATGAAAACGGCGAGTATTATGTTGAATTAAATGTTTATATAGATACCCACATAACGGTAACGGGTAAATATGCGGATATTATATTCCCTGAAGCGGGGTTCCTGGAAAGGATGGGACTCAGCAGTGTGTATACCATGAGCCCTGAAATATCCCTGAGAGATAAAGTCATAAAGCCGCTCCATGAATCCAGGACTCCTTTTGAATTTATGATTACTCTTTCAGATGCGCTTATAAAAAACGGTGACCCCGATATCAGGACAGAAGACTTCAGACAACGATATGCAAAGGAGAAGGATTTTATCAACGAACAGCTGGGGGAAACTCCCGGGTTCTATAATATCGGTACGCCCCTTCCTTATCCCGATCTTCCGGAGGGATGCCTCATATCAGGGACTCCGGACAATCCCAGAGCAGTCTGGGGTGATACGATCATAAAATATGGTGAACTCCTGACCGTGGACTGGCTGAGAAAAAATAACGGCGTAGCGGTCTGGCCTGCCAGCTACTACAGATATAAAAAATCGGACGGTGCTCCATCACAACTGATTCCGTCAACAGCTTCAAAGAAGTTTGAGTTCAGGTTCAGTTATGTGGAAAAGATCAATAAACAGTTCGGCATGAATTACCCGGCCACATTCTACTGGGCCGAGTGTGAGTGGAACCCCAAAAATCCCAGGTTTAAGAAAATCAGCAAAGAATATCCTTTTCAGTTAATCAGCGGAAGGGTGCATCATTCCATGACCATGACGGTAGTGTGCCCCCTGCTTTCCGAAACAGACACGGAGTGCATGGAACCTCTGAATGATGAATTCCTTTACAGGCCGCCGGGGAACCCGGAGATTCCTGATACGCACGGCATTCGTCATGATCAGGAAACAAGATTCAAACCGGGCAGTGTGTCCATCCCTGTCATCGCCATGAACAGAGCTGACGGAGAGAGCATGCGGATCAAAACAGGAGACATGATTATCCTTGAGAACCCGCTTAAGAGACGTACCAGAGGAAAGGTCCTTTTAACAGAGGAAATCATGCCGGGTGTCATTAAAGTGCCCTTCGGCCCTGGCGGTCAAAAGGCCTCCGGATTAGGGTTTATCAGCAGTACATCTGAATACACCCCGAATATAAACGAGCTGTTCGATCCGGACAATTTTAACCGGCTTACAGGAACTCCCGGCTTTGGCGATATTATGGTTAAAGTCATAAAAGCAGACCATTAAATTGCACCTCCCTGTATAAAAATTCATCTCAGGACAGAGCAGTCGCGCGGTCAATATTTCTATCTCTTGAAAAAACATGGTTTTTATTGCTAAATTACCCTTCAACCCCCTTTACGGGATACTCTACGCAAGAAAGAGTATGTTGAGAACATGGCAGACTTAAAAAAACTGCGTGAAAAAATTGATGAGATCGATCATCAGATAGTTGAGCTTCTGAACAGGCGCGCCGAGATTGTGCTTGAGGTGGGCATGACCAAGAAGAACAGTCAGCTGAAAGTCCATTCACAGGTAAGAGAAAAGGCAATATTGCGTCAACTGCAGGAACGCAATCCAGGGCCTTTTCCGAATGAAACCCTCAAGCTTATTTATGAAGAAATCCTCTCAGCCTCGGTTGCCCTTCAGCAGCCGTTAAAGATCGCCTATTTTGGACCTTCTGCCACCTTTACCCATCTCGCAGCGAGAAGGAAATTCGGCTCATCTTCCCAGTACGTACCCGAAAGCACAATAAAGGAAGTATTTGAGGCGGTCTTCAGGAACAAGGTCAATTACGGAGTCGTTCCCGTTGAGAACTCTACTGAGGGTGTCGTCAATTATACGCTTGACATGTTCATGGATTCCGATTTAATGATTGCATCGGAAATCCTGCTGGAGATATCCCATAATCTCCTGTCCCGCACAGGCAAAAAAAGTGATGTCAAAAAAATATATTCCCATCCTCAGGCAAGGGCCCAGTGCAGAAGCTGGCTTGAGAGAAATTTCCCCGGCGTGCCCATTCTCGATGAACTCAGTACTGCTTCAGCTGCCAGGCGGGTATCAAGAAATCCTGCTGCTGCAGCGGTTGCGAGCGAGCTTGCTGCGTCGGTCTACCATCTCAATTTTATTGAAAAGGGTATTGAAGACAACAGGAGGAACGTCACACGGTTCCTTATAATTGCAAAGGAATCCCCCGGAAGGACAGGCAAGGACAAGACGTCAATAATGTTTTCCATAAAGGACAAACCGGGAGCACTGTTTTTGATCCTTCGCCCCTTTTCAAGGCACAGGATCAATCTTACCAAGATCGAATCGAGGCCTTCAAAGAGAAAGGCCTGGGAGTATATATTCTTCGTAGACATGGAAGGGCATATTGAAGATAAAAACGTCATGAAGGCGATCAGGGACGTTCAAAAGGAGTGCCTGTTTTTTAAAATACTCGGTTCCTATCCTTCGGCCGATTGAATAAGAATAAAACAAAAATATTATGGCCGCAATAGAGTACAATAGAAGGCCTGTATAAAAACGCGGAGCATGTACATGATGAAAGTACCCAGACATATCAGCAGCATTAAACCCTACGTTCCGGGCAAACCGATTGAAGAGCTTGAACGGGAGCTGGGGATAAAGGGGTCCATTAAGCTTGCGTCCAATGAAAACCCGCTCGGCCCCTCGCCCAGGGCCGTCAGGGCACTTCGCAGGGGACTCGGCGATCTGAACAGATATCCTGACGGGAGCTGTTTTTATCTGAGAAATGCACTGGCTGAAAAGCTGCAGGCCAAACCGGGAGAACTACTCTTCGGGAACGGATCGAACGAAATAATCGAGCTGGCAGTCAGGACCTTTCTTCTCCCCGGTGACGAGGCAATAATGGCGCATCCGTCATTTGTCGTATATTCAACCATCGTTCAGTCCGCTCAGGGTAAAAGCATCGTTGTGCCCCTGAAAGACTGGCGACACGACCTTGAAAAAATGGCGTCCGTAATAACGAAAAAAACGAAACTGATTTTCATAGCCAATCCCAACAATCCCACGGGAACGATAAATACCGCTGCCGAGATGGACGCCTTCATAAAAAAAGTCCCGAAGGGTGTGCTTATTGTTGTTGATGAAGCGTATTATGAATACGTCAGTTCGACCGATTATCCAGACAGCATGAAATACCTGAGAAAAGGGCGGGACATTCTCATCCTCAGGACGTTTTCCAAGATATACGGTCTTGCGGCCCTCAGGATAGGATACGGTATTTCACATGCCCGGGTCATGGAAGAGATGAATAAGGTCCGGCAGCCTTTTAATATCAATACACTTGCACAGGTTGCTGCCACAGCCGCCCTTGAAGATAACAGACATGTTGCAAAGACGCGAACACTGAATGAGCAGGGGAAGAAGCTGCTTTATAAGGAGCTGGATGCCCTGAACATCAACTTTATTCCTACAGAAGCAAACTTCATATTCCTCTCTCTGAAGAAACAGAATGCTGTTGACATAAATAATGCACTATTGAAAAAGGGAGTGATTGTACGCCCCATGGGACCGGGTGCAGTCCGGATAACAATCGGACTCCCTGAAGAGAACAGGATTCTTATTAAGGCACTCAGGCAGATACGATCTCTTTTTCAATAGTATGCGGACACCATATTTCCGCATATTATATCCGGCGTAGTTACCGACACAATTAACATACAGAACAATCCGGGGAGCAGTTATGGATATTATAGTTTTAAAACCGAAGGCAAAAGCAAAAGAATTAAGACATATCATTAAAAAACTTGAAGGCAGGGGTTTTAAGGCCAATGTCTCAAAAGGTACTGAGCGGACGCTCATTGGAGTAATCGGCGATACGTCAAAAATCACCGAAGATGAAAGCAATGCCTTTTCGTCCATGCCGGGGGTTGAAAAAATCCATCGGATCATCCAGCCTTTCAAGCTGGCAAGCAGGGACTTCAGGTCACAGAACACGACTATCAGGGTCGGGAACATTACCATAGGGGGTAAGAGAATCCATGTCGTGGCCGGTCCCTGTGCCGTTGAAGGCATGCCCATGCTCCTGCACATTGCTCAAGATGTCAAAAAAGCAGGGGCTTCATTTATCAGGGGCGGCGCATTTAAGCCAAGATCC
>JBFKMY010000081.1:0-8956 GCA_041629615.1 Thermodesulfovibrionia bacterium
CGTGATCAACAATCATAAGGTCAATCAAACGCACAAATATTACCGCAAAACCAAAGAGGATGACGGTAATAATGACTAACGCCCTTTTCCTGCTCTTCTGAAGAGGTATTTTTACAGGATCTTCGTCCCATAGTTTCTTTATTTCTGTTCTTTCCGCTCTTCTTCTTTTCATTCCGTCACTTTTCAAAAAGGATGCTGTCTTTCCTGATACTATTCCTCATCCCAGAATATGATTATGTTCATTTAGTAATCTCCACTCCGTGCAGCCTCGGGATGTACAAAATCCGTCAAAGACTTACTTCATCGATGCCCTGCGAGGACCTGCAGCCGATGTCCTTTTGACAAAGAATATGTTGTCCCGGTCTGCATAGCTCATACCAAGTCTTTTTATGGCGACCTTCTCTACGTTTCCCATGGAGAAAAAATGTGACCTCTGGGCAACGACCATTTTCCGCTCGTTCAGCAGATCTGCCCTCACTCTGTCAAGATTGCCAAGCTCGTATTTCAGATTGACAACAGCGGCCTTCAGCCCTACGATGGCAAACAGGGAAACTCCCAGGTAAAGGTAAAAAAAGAACGTAATGAACGTCCTCCGCTTTTTATTATTTCTCGATCTTCTGCCAGTCATATTCTCTCCCCCGCTCTAAGCTTTGCACTCCTTGATGATGGGTTTATACGTTGTTCCTGACGGTCAGGAACGAGAGGTTTTTTGGTGATAATATGAAAAAGCCCTTCCCGGGCGAGTTTACGGAAGGCATGCTTGACTATCCGGTCTTCAAGTGAATGATAGGAAAGAATGCAGAATCTTCCCCCTTTATCGAGGAGTTCAACTCCTTTTTCAACAGCGACCGTTAATTCTTCAAGTTCCCTGTTTACCTCGATCCTGAGGGCCTGAAATGTTCTTGTCGCGGGATGGATCCTGCCCCGTCGCCTGACTGACTTTTCAATAATAGCGGCAAGGTCCCCGCACGACCTGACCGGTTTTTCCTGTCTCGCATAACAAATGGCTTTTGCTATTCTTCGATTGAACCGCTCCTCGCCGAATTTCCATATGACATCGGCCAGGTCCTTCTCTGAATAGTTATTTACTATTTCCTCTGCGGTAATGCCCTGGCTTTTATCCATTCTCATGTCCAGGGGTTCATTGCTGAGAAAGCTGAACCCCCTGCCTTCTGATTTGAGCTGCAGGGTAGACACTCCAAGATCAAGGAGGATCCCGTTTACACGGTCATATCCCAGATTTCTCACAACCGTACCGAGATGTGAAAAGCTGTCCTGTACAAGATGAATGTTCTCATGATCCCCTAAACGCTCCCTGGCAATTTCAATTGCCCTCCTGTCCCTGTCAATCCCTATCAATGTACAAGCACCGGCACGCTCAAGAATTCCTCCGGCATGGCCTCCCGTCCCGACTGTTGCATCAACGTATACTCCTGAACGTACGATATTCAAAGCCTCAAGAACCTCCTCCCGCATGACCGGGACGTGAACAATTTCCATTTACCCCGCAGATAACCATCTCTCTGAGCATCTGAGTTCCGCATGTATCACCCGTATGTCCGGTGTATGAATCATACAGGCCTTATAATCCGAGATTCGCAAATTCCTCCTTAAACGCCTGTCTGTCTATCTTGGACGGATCAGCGACCCCCTCAAAATCATCCCTGTTCCATATCTCAATCCTGTTGCCAAGGCCCAGTAAAACAACTTCATTATTAAGCCCTGCATCTACCCTGAGCGCAGAAGATACGAGGACCCTCCCCTGCCTGTCAATCTCGCACTCAACAGCAGAGCCGATTACCCTGCGCATAAAATATTTAACCGCATCGGATGTCTGCGGCAATTGATTCACTTTCTCTATCAACATCTGCCACTCATCAACAGGATAGGCGCACAGGCACCTGTCAAACACCTCATTTGTTATAATTAACTGAGAGGAATGATTTGATGAAAGGATCTCACGAAAAGAGGCTGGTACAATTAATCTCCCCTTTGGATCCAGTGAGTTGTAATGCTTTCCAGAAAAGCCTGACATCTTTCCTCCACTTTATGGCACTTTTTCCCACCAGTACAATGAGTATATGAATCTTCCTGATAACTTGTCAAGAAAAAAATAATATTTTTTTACACTTACAATATTTTGTGGTGCGACAGGGGGTCAGATACTATTTCTGGTGTATTCATAATCGAAAATTACAGGATATTACTTATATATTCATTTTAAATAAATAATAAATCCAGACAACAGGTGTAATACATACCGCTTGAATCATGCTGCCGGCATGATGTATCCTCAAATCTATGATAGATCCTGCAGAGCGGTTCTTTAATTATCTGACAGTAGAAAAGGGGCTTTCAGCGAACACCCTGGACGGCTACAGAAGAGATATCCGGAAGTTCATCCGCTTCCTTGAAGAAAATAGCCGGACCATAACGGACTTTCAAAAAAGTGACCTTCTGTCCTTTATTCATCATCTTCGCGATTCCGGGAACCAGGCCGCCACATTGGCAAGAAATATTGCGGCCCTGCGGGGGCTCTGTAAATTCATGCTCATGGAAGGCATGATAAAGGAAGATCCCGTTGAAAACCTGTCGGCACCAAAGGGGTGGAAGCGCATTCCCAGAATCGTTGGTCCCGATGAGGTCTCTTCGCTGATAAAAAAACCCGGGGGGGACAGCGTGTCCCTGAGAGACAGGGCAATGCTTGAAATGATGTATTCATCGGGACTCCGCGCCAGCGAAGTGATCCAGATAAAAATGGGCGACATTAACTTCGAAGCAGGATTTATCACCATAACCGGGAAAGGATCAAAGCAGCGGGTGGTCCCGGTAAACGAGACAGCATTAGCGACCGTAAGAAACTATATTGATGGATCAAGGCCGCGACTGCTCAAGAGGAAAAGCAGTCAATTTCTGTTTCTTGCGAGGGGCGGCAAACCAATGACGAGGCAAAGGTTATGGCAGCTGATTAAAAAGTATTCAAAGGAATTATCAATAAGCATGTCCCCCCATACGCTGCGGCACTGTTTTGCCAGCCACCTTCTGGACGGAGGTGCAGATCTGAGAGCTTTGCAGAAAATGCTGGGACACGCTGATATATCAACGACCCAGATATATACAAAAGTAACACCTGAACGGCTCAAAAAAATTCACAAAAAGCACCATCCGCGAAGCTGATAATGACTGCAAAAGGAATTGCAGGAGGGAAAAACAGCACCCTTGAGCGGCAACTGCTTTTCTATTAACTCTTATATTATTATAACCGTCCTAAAAAAAAACTTGTCAACAGAACTCATCAAGGCTATAATGTGAGCATTCTGACACAATCTCATAATCAGCTGTGACATGCAGTTCTGCTTGACAAGTCATGTTGCGCGCATATAATTTTTTCGTAATGAACAGGGAGGTCAGCCTATGATACAGAAAGTCGGTAAAAAGAAACTCTACTATTGCTGCGAACCGGAGGAGCTGCCGTTTAAAACTACAGATGACATCGCTTCCCTGACAGAAACCATCGGACAGAAAAGGGCCTTGAGCGCGTTGAAATTCGGCCTTGACATTGACAGCCACGGATTCAACATATACATTCTCGGTGAAAGCGGAACAGGAAAACTGACCTCAATAAAAACCATACTGCTGGAAAAATCGGCACATGAACCTGTACCAAATGACATATGTTACGTCTATAATTTTAAAAATATCGATCTCCCCCGTGTCCTCAGCCTGCCGCCCGGAACAGGGCTGGCATTTCAGAAAGACATGGAGGAACTCATAACGGTCCTTCGGCAGGAAATCCCCAAGATCTTTGAATCAAAGGAATATGAAAAACAGCGCACTAAAATACTGGAGGATTTCCAGCAAAAACAAAAAACCCATTTTACCGACCTTGAAAGGGAAACAAAGGAAAAGGACTTTACCCTGCGCAAGACCGTCAGCGGCCTCATCCTTGTGCCGGTAAAAACAACGGGTGAAACATTGAGCGAGGAAGAGTATGAAAATCTTGAGCCAAAAGTAAAAAAGAAAATCGAAACCATAGGAAGGGAACTCCAGGATAAGCTTGACGATGTGATACGCATTGTGCGGGAGGAAGAGAAGAAGATCAAGGAAATAATGAAAGACCTGGAACGTCAGGCCACCCTCGCCTCCATAGGCCACAGGATTGACGAATTAAAAAATAAATATAAAGATAACGGCGATACCCCTGACTATCTCGAGCAGGTCAAGGAAGACATATTTGAGAATCTCGACGACTTCAAGGCCCAGGAAGAACAGGCGGCCCCGGCCCTGCCCTTTATGAAGCCGACAAAAACAGAGCCGTCATTTATCAGATATTCAGTTAACGTTTTTGTCAATAACCGTGATGTAAAAGGCGCGCCTGTTGTGATCGAAAGCAACCCCACCTATTACAATCTCTTCGGGAGGCTCGAACACAAGCTGCAGTACGGGGTGGCCACAACGGATTTCACGATGATTAAATCCGGCTCTCTTCAGCAGGCGAACGGCGGGTACCTTGTCGTTGATGCACTTGAACTTTTAAAGAATATTTTTTCCTATGATGCCTTAAAAAGGACCATTAAGGACAGAGAGATAAAGATAGAGGACGTATGGGAACAGTATCGATTAATGACCACTGCCACGCTAAAACCGCAGGCAATTCCGTTTAACGTAAAAATAATACTGGTGGGAAATCCCCGCCTTTATTATCTCCTCTACAACCTTGACGAGGAGTACAGGGAGTTATTCAAGGTCAAGGCGGACTATGAAAACCGCATGGACAGAAACGCAGAAAACATGCTCAGATATGCCAGTTTTGTCAGGACAAAATGTGATGAAAGAGGACTGAAGCCCTTTGAGCGGGATGCGGTAGCAAAGGTCATCGAGCATGGTTCACGACTCGCCGAACACCAGCGCAAGTTGTCCGCCAAATTCAGCGATATAGCGGACCTCCTGAGGGAGGCCGATTACTGGGCAGGCTTTCATAAGCACAGCGTGGTGACGGCCGGAGACATTGATAAGGCAATTGAAGAGAAAACGTACCGGAGCAATAAGGTTGAGAAAAAAATACTTGAAGCAACGGAAGAGGGGACTATCCTTATTGACACGGAAGGCGCAGTCACAGGACAGATCAACGGACTTTCCGTCCTTGATCTGGGAGATTACCGGTTTGGAATGCCTTCAAGGATCACTGCGAAAACCTATGCCGGACGGGCAGGCGTTGTCAACATTGAACGGGAAACAAAGATGAGCGGCAAGATTCATGAAAAAGCAGTATTGATACTTACCGCTTACCTCGGGGGGAAATATGCCATCAAGCAGTCTCTCAGCCTTACCGCATCCCTCACCTTTGAGCAGTTGTACGGAGGGATTGAAGGTGACAGCGCCACCTGTGCAGAGGTCTATGCCCTTCTCAGCAGCATAGCGGGCGTCCCGCTGAAACAGTCTTTTGCCATTACCGGGTCCATGAACCAGCACGGCGAGGTCCAGCCCATCGGCGGCGTAAATGAGAAGATAGAGGGGTTTTATGAAGTCTGCAAACTCTCCGGTCTTACAGGGAAGCACGGGGTCATTATTCCAAAAAGGAATTTAATGCATCTCATGTTAAAAAGCGAGGTCATTGACGCTGTTGAAAAAAGGAAATTCAGCATATACTCCATTGACAATGTGGAGGACGGTATAGAAATTCTCTTCGGCATGCCCCCCGGAGAATTAAAATCCGACGGCACCTATCCTAAAGGGACACTTAATTTCCTGGTTGCGAAAAAATTAAAGGCACTCTCAAGGGCGCTAAAAGGAGAAAAGGAGGAAGACAATACCACAAAGGGCAAAAAGAAAAAGACAACGACCAGGAAAGGCAAAAAGGCCGGCACGTAACGCCGGCAAGGGGCGCCGGTATCCACGTTGACGAAAGAACCTCAGAAAATCCTGATACGGGGTGTAAACTGGATCGGCGATGCAGTCCTTACCATGCCGGCAATCAGTTCCATCCGCCGTGCATTCCCGGGGTCTCATATCAGCCTTCTGGTCAAACCCTGGGTATCAGAATTATTTAAAGAGAACCCCGATATAAATGAAATTATTCTCTATGAAGACAGGTACAGAGGGTTCAGGGGCAGACTCAGACTTGCAAAAACATTACGACAAAAAAATTTCGACATTGCACTCCTTCTTCAAAACGCCTTTGACGCGGCCCTTGTAACCTGGCTTGCGGGAATTCCTTTGCGGATTGGATATAAAAGGGACAAAAGGGGTTTTCTTCTCACACAGGGAATTCCTGTTGAGCGTGATGTCCTCACCCGGCATCAGGTCTATTATTACCTGAATCTCCTCAGGGCTGCAGGCATTAAAACTGCGGACCCGCACCCCCATCTTTTTTTGACTGACAGTGAAAGACAATGGGCACGGGACCTGCTTTCTTCATATTTTCCCGCGGACGGACGGCCTCTCATCGGCATTAATCCGGGTGCAACATACGGATCAGCAAAGCGGTGGCCGTCCGACAGATTTGCTGCACTGGTCCTCAAAATAATCAGTGAACTGAAGGGAAGGATCGTCATATTCGGCAGCCGGGAAGAGGTTGAAATCGCAAATGAAATTGTTGCATTGCTCATGACACAATCAACTGTCGATGGACCTGCAATAACAAACAGCAAACAACACATGGCAGTGATGTCAGGGAAAACAGATCTCAGAGAGCTTGCTGCACTCATCGCTGAATGCGATGCCTTTATAACAAATGACTCGGGCCCCATGCACATGGCATCGGCGCTGCATGTACCGACAGTCGCCATCTTCGGGTCCACGAACACAACAACAACCGGTCCTTTCGGGGGCGGACACCGGATTGTTTCAAAAAACCTCTCCTGCGCACCGTGCATGAAAAGGGAATGTCCGGAGGGGCACCTGAACTGCATGATGACCATGACTGCGGACGAGGTGTTTGATGCTCTCAGGGAAATCCTTCCGACCAGCAGGGCAGTGTTTCTTGACAAGGACGGGACCATCATAGAAGACAAAAACTATCTGGCCAGCTTCGATGATCTTGTCATACTCCCGCGGGCAAAGGCAGCATTGAAACGATTGAAAAAGGCAGGCTTCATACTTATCGGCATTACAAACCAGTCAGGGATTGCCCGGGGAATTGTTGATGAAAATTTTGTGAGGGAATCAAACAGGTTCTTACAGAAAGAATTGTCTATCGATGATTTTTATTACTGTCCCCACCACCCCGACGAACACTGCCCATGCAGGAAACCGGAACCCCTCCTGCTTCTCAGGGCAGCGGTGGAACATAAGATAATGCCAGGATCGTCCTACGTCATTGGTGATAAGGAATCGGATGTACTGCTTGCAAAAAAAGCAGGGGCATCGGGAATTCTCTTATCACCAACTCCGCTTTTTGAGAACACATGTGCATCCTATATTGCAAAAGACCTGGATGATGCTGTTACATGGATACTGGAGAAAGAGGGGTGAAGTGCTGCATGTTCATCGTGTCAGCCATTCTCAGGAACTAAACTTTTTTCTCCTGAAGTCCGAAAATAGAGCCATGGAGAGAGGGGGCTGCAATGAAAAAAATAGTAGCACGATATAAAGACGGATCATTATTAAAGGGAGAGACCGATGATTTTTCTCCTGACAGGGAAACATTCCGTCTGCACCTGTTAGATGGCGAGGTTGTGATAATTGAGATCAATGACCTGAAGGCAATATTTTTTGTAAAAGACCATGAGGGGAACAAAAACCGCAAGGACAGATACAAAGATGCACGGCCGTGGAGCGGGAAGCGGGTAAAAGTGGTTTTTTCTGACGGAGAAGAAATAGTCGGGTATACTTCACATCACTCCTTTGAACAGCAGGGGTTCTTCATGGCGCCGGCTGATCTGGAGAACAACAATGATGATATCTATGTTATCACTTCTGCTACGAGATCAATAGACTTCTGACGTTCAGCCCTCAATCATTTTTTGGACGAAACATTTGCAGGAGCTCAAAAAAACGGTCAAATCCATTGTCCTCGGCCCTTAAGAGAAATCCGGCCCCGTCAATAAAGCGGTCAATGGTCTTCACCTTTGCCATCATTTCAGCGGCGCTTGCCGTTACATGTCCCTTTTTGTTACTTCTGTTTTCCTGCAGGGGGGGATTTGTGGACAGTTGTGCAAAAACGGGGACCTCCGGGTTTCCTGTCTTTACCCACTTTACTGTTTTTTCTACCAGACTTTGAAACCCGTCTTCCTTTAACAACTGCCATCGTTGAAACTGGATGATAACGATATCGGCATACGGGGCCATGTCCGCACCAAAGGAAAGGAGCGTAATTGCCGTGTCAGGAACAAGGATCAACTGAAGCCTGTATTCATCGGCAAGTTTACGGGCATTGACAACTGCCTTGAGGGGGTCCTCCTTTTCAACGGCGGGGGTATGACTTGATTTCCATGCTTCATGGTTATAGCAGAGGTAGTCTACGCTTACTTTTTGGGAAAGCAGAAAATCCAGGTCCTTCTTTAAGTCGGCAACTGACTGGCGAATGACAGCCACTTTTCCGGTCCTGACCTGTTTTAAAAGAGGGACTGTCTCAGGTTCCCCTCTGACAAACAGGATGTCATCGGGCCGTACATATGTGTTGAGCCGGGCAATAAACTCTTCCGTTACAGGAGCATCAGCAGCATAAAGCGGCACCCCTAGGCGTAACGGCCTCTGCGACTCCGCGGAGGCAATATCAGACATAATCATTAGATAACATAGTGCCCATACACATTTTTTTACCATGTCATGAATAAGAGCAGTATTAATCATTCCATCTCCTCCTGCACCATACTTTGTATAAATATATCGAATTATATATCATACTACGTACAGTGTCCAGACGATAATCGCCGAACGGGTAACCCTTCAGTTACGGGTAGTACAGTATGTCGTAAAGAAGGATTCCCGACAAGCGGGAATGACAGAATTTTTA